>DAOPJC010000159.1:0-1505 GCA_035399485.1 Bacilli bacterium | reverse complement strand
TAGTTATTCAATTATTTATAAAAAATCTATTCAATATTTATTGAATAGAAATATTAATAAATTATATATGGTAAATATATTATTTAAAATAATGAAATAGAAGGGGTGTTGTTATGGGTCTATTAAGTATAGGATTATTCTTAATTTGTCCTTTAATTGCAGTTATAGTAGCTGCAATAGGATTAATTATAGGTAAAGAAAAACATCATAAGATATACTTTTTAATAATTGCTTTTGCTCTTGCAATCATAGCGTATTATTTTAATCCAAGTTCTAGCGACGACTTATTTAGACATCATAATGACGTCATTACTATTTCTAATATGTCTCAAACAAGAATATTTGGTTATTTAATTGGTAGTAGTGAACAACTTAGTTTTATTTTAAAATATTTAGTAGGGCTTACTGGAAATGTAGATTTACTACAATTTATAATAACATTTATAAGTTATATAATTATGTTTTATTTGATTGATGATAGTTCTAAAAAATATAATGTTTCAAAAATAACATTTATTTTTATTACTATATTTACAGCAATATCATTTAATTATTTAACTATATGTTCTAATTTATTTAATACATTGGGTTTATTAGTATTTTCTTTAGGCTTGTATTTAGAATATAATAAAGAAAATAAAAAGGTACTAGCATATATATTATATGTAATATCAGCTTTAATACATTTTAGTTTATTATTTGCAATATTTATATTACTATTATTTAAATTATTAGGTGAAAAGACTAATATTAAAGCAATTTATTTATTATTAGTGATATTCTTATTTATAGGGCCAATTATAGAATTTATGTATAGAAATATTGATCTTGGAATAGTAAAAGAAATTCAAACTTTCTATAATAATTATTTTATTAATCAAAATGAATTTGAATACTTACACACAACTAATGTATTAGTTGTTTACTTAAGTAAGCTATTACCATATACAATAATTTATTTATTCTTTAAACAAGAAAAAACCAAATTATCAGATTTTGCTTTTCTAATGACAATCGCAATAGTTGGATTATTCCCAAGTAGTACATTTTCAATTAGATTTATACCTATTGTACAATTAACAGGATTACCAATGCTATTTAGTTATTTTAAAAATAATGGTAGAGAATTTAAAATATTATTAATAACTTTAATTACTATTTTAATAGGAGTATATACTTACTATCAATATACTCAATTACATACAAGAATGTCATTTGATTATTCATCATTAATGTTTAAAAATATTGTAAGTATCTTTAATAAGAGTATTAAAGCATGAAAAATTGTTTTTTAGGCTTTTATGCCAATAAGAATTTAGGCGATGATCTTTTTATAAAGATTATCTGTGAAAGATATCCTAATATAAGATTTACAATATTTGTTGATAGTAGTTATAAAGATACATTTAATGATATAAAAAATTTAAAGAAAAAATATTATAATAAAAAACTAAATAAGACATTTAATTTTTTAAAAGCAAAATTAAAAATAGATATAAAGAATA
>DAOPJC010000158.1:0-1546 GCA_035399485.1 Bacilli bacterium | reverse complement strand
GAAATAGCAAAAAAACTATTAGAAAAGAAAATCGATATAGAAACCATATCTTCAACTACTGGATTATCAATTAAAAAGATAGAAGAACTCAATTAATTTGAGTTCTTTTATTGTATAAAATGATTGTTAAAAACTTTATATTAGTGTATAATGAATAAATAAGAAAAGAGGTGTTAGTATGTTTGTAGATGAGGTTACACTTGAATTATACGCTGGTGATGGTGGAAATGGATGTATGGCATTTAGACGTGAAAAATATATTGAAATGGGTGGCCCATATGGCGGTAATGGTGGTCGCGGAGCAAATGTAAAATTTGTCACTGATGAAGGATTAAACACTCTTTTAGATTTAAGATATAAAAGAATTATTAAAGGTAATAAAGGTGCTAATGGTGAAGGTAAAGGAAAACAAGGTAGTAATGCTGATGATATTATTATTAGAGTTCCTCTTGGTACTGTAATTACTGATTATGAATCAGGATTAGTAATAGCGGATTTAACAAAAAAAGATGATGAAGTAATAGCGGCTTATGGTGGTCGTGGTGGTAGAGGTAATATAGCTTTAGCAACTCGTACTAACTTAGCACCTGCAATTGCAGAAAATGGTGAACCTGGAGAATATCGTAAGGTTAAAGTAGAATTAAAACTACTAGCTGATGTTGGATTAGTTGGTATGCCTAGTGTAGGTAAATCTACTTTAATATCTAGAATTTCAGCTTGTAAAGCTAAAATAGCAGAATATCATTTTACAACATTATCTCCAAACTTAGGTGTTGTTAAAACTATTGATAATCGTTCATTTGTAGTAGCAGATTTACCTGGATTAATAGAAGGAGCATCACTAGGTGGTGGCTTAGGAGATAAATTTTTAAGACATATTGAACGTACTAGAGTTATTGCTCATGTGATTGATATGAGTGCTTGGGAAGGTAGAGATCCTTTTAGTGATTATAAAATTATAAATAATGAATTAGAAAGTTTTAATAAAAAAATAATGTTAAAACCTCAAATAATAATTGCAAATAAAATGGATGTTCCAGGAGCATTAGAAAACTTAGAAAAATTTAAAAAAGAAGTTAATTGTGAAGTGTTCCCAATAAGTGCTATTAATAATGAAGGTATTGATAAATTATTAATGCATATTGCTGATATGTTAGATAAAATAGAGAAACAACCATTATATGAAGAAGAAGATGTTGAAAGTCATGTTCTATATAAATTTGAACGTGAACAACCATTTACTATAGCTCGTGATGGTAATTGCTTTGTAGTTAGAGGAAAAGAAGTAGAAAAACTTCTTAGAATGACAAGATTTACTAGTGAAGAAGCAGCTAATAGATTTGCTTTAAAATTACGTAAGATGGGTATTGATAATAAATTACGTGAATTAGGAGCAACTGATGGTGATACTATCAAAATACTTGATTTAGAATTTGAATATAAAGAATAATTACTTAATTATTCTTTATTTTATTGTTAAATAAAAATAATTTTGATATAATTTATATAGTTAGAAGAATAAAAAAGTATTACTACATGAAAGAAG
>DAOPJC010000157.1:0-1548 GCA_035399485.1 Bacilli bacterium | reverse complement strand
AAACTTCATTAATTAATTATCAATTTAAAGGTTTATTTTATGAATTACCTAAGATAACTAAATCAGATTTAGAAAGAGTATGGTCTGGAGATGCTAAAGGAATAGTTAAAGATAAGTTTACAGATTTAACAACACTTAAACCAGATGATGTTGGTTATGTATATGTTCAGACAGATTTACAAAATAATCCTGTAAAAAGATTACAAATATATTATAGAGATAAATCTGGTAATTTTGATAATAAATCTCAATCTTATGATTTAGCTAATATATATAGATTAGAATTTGAAAATGGTGCTATATTTAAAGCTAGAAAAGATTCAGAAATGATTCTTAAATCTTTAATAGAAATAGCTAAAAATAAACAATATAATCAAAAAGAAGGAACAACTAAAGTAAAACAATTACTTAGTAATAAATATAATTTAGTTGATGGTAGTAAATCTAATACATATAAAATGATGACTAATATGATGGAATCTAAGTTTTATGATATGATGAATAGAAGTAATACCAAAATAGGTGGTGTAGATTTAAATAAAGCTGTTAGATTCATTAACTCTACATCTGCATTCTTAGACTTATCACTTAACATTGCATCTGGTACAGCTAACGTAATTAATGCTAATGCTCAATTATTTTTAGAGTCATTCCTTAAAGGACAATTTATTAAAGCATCTAGTATTAAGAAAGCTGAAAAAATATATCTTAATGATATGCATAAAATAGTTGGTGATTTAACTAGACCAGTTAATCATTCTTTTGTTAATCAATTAATGGAATATTTTGATACAAGAGGTAATCTTAGATTAAATAATACTAATTTTATACAAACAGATTTACTTAAAAAAGGTATGGATTTGCATGCTTTACAAGTATTTCATCAATCTGGTGAACACTGGGTTCAATCTATAGTTATAATGTCTGTATTAGATAGTATTAAAGTTTTAAATTCTGATAATAAATTTATAAATAAAAAAGGTGAAGTTGTAGATTCAGAAAATAAAGCTGCTAGTATACTTGATATGTTATCATTGAATAAAGATAATGATGTACTAGAATTAAATGAAAATGTAGTTTATACTACACATTCTAGATTAACTGAATGGAATAAAGGTGGTAAAGTTAATGTTGATACACTAATTAGAAAAAAATTATATGATACATTAGGTAATTATACAGAAACAGACCAACCTGATTTAATGAGAAATTGGTGGGGTAAATTATTGATGTTATATCGTCGTTATCTTATTCCTATGGGTATTTCTCGCTTTAGAGGTATAGAATATTCATTTAAAGATAAAAGTGCTCTTACACCTGATGAAATGAGATTTAGCTATGCACTTCAAGAATATGAAGAAGGTCTATATACATCATTAATTAGACATAGTGTTAGTACATTAAAGAATATGAAAATGTATTTACTATCTAAAGATAATAATAATAAATATGATGGATGGAGTTCTTTATCAGACTATGAAAAACATAATATAAAAAGAGCTGTTACTGAAATAGTATTAACATCTGCTATATTACCATTATTAACTA
>DAOPJC010000156.1:0-1582 GCA_035399485.1 Bacilli bacterium | reverse complement strand
ATAAAAAATTTAAAGCATGGATTAAAATAGTAATTAATGTTATTAGTGTTATTGTTATTGGAATGTTTGCGATTATATTTTTCTATATAAATCGTACTTATGATTTTATGGATAAGATAACTTCTAAAAATACTATAACTGAAAAATATTATGTTATGGTTAAAAAAGAGTGTGAGTATACAGATATTAGAGATTTAGTTAATGATTCTGTAGGTACTTATGATGAAAAAATAGAATTATATAAAAAAGCTATTAAAAAATTTAATAGTTTAGTAGATGCTAAATTAGTTAAATATGATGCAGTTGATAGTATGGCTAAAGATTTATTAAATGATAAAGTAAAAGCTATTATTATAAGTGCTGCTCATAAAGATACAATTGATACAGATTTAGATGGTTTTATGGATAATACAAGAATTTTATATACAATTGAAATAGAAATTCGTGTAGATAAAGCAGTAAAACACTCTAATGTAAATGTAACTAAAGATACATTTAATATTTTCTTAAGTGGAATGGATGCTTATGGAAATGTTTCATCTCGTGGACGTAGTGATGTTAATATGATTATTACAGTTAATCCAAATACTAATGAAATATTATTAACTTCAATACCAAGAGATTATTATGTACAATTACATGGAACAACTGGTAATAAGGATAAATTAACACATGCAGGTTTCTATGGAACTGAAATGTCTATTAATACTATTCAAGATTTCTTAGGTATTAAATTTGATTATTATGTTAAAGTTAATTTCAGTACTTTAATTAATATAGTTGATATTATTGGTGGAGTAGATGTATATTCTGATAAAAGCTTTAAACCATGGACTAATGGAAAAATTTATATAAATAAAGGTATGGTTCATATGGATGGAGCTACAGCTTTAGCGTTTGCTCGTGAAAGACATGCTTATTTAGAAGGGGATAGACATCGTGTTCAAAATCAACAAGATGTTATAACTGCTATTATTAATAAGTTAACTTCTTCAACTGAATTATTAACTAAATATACTTCATTACTTAATAGTGTATCTAATTCATTAGATACTAATATTGATATGAAAAATATTACAAGTTTAAATAAATTACAATTAAATAAAAAACCAACTTGGACTATTAAAAAATATAGTTTAAATGGTACAGATTCATATAATTATACTTATACTTATGGTAATCAACAATTATATGTAATGAATCCAATGCAAGATACTATTAATACAGCTAGAACTTATATTAATGGTATTATGGATGGTAAAACATTTAGTCAATTAGGTATTAATTAATAATGAAAAAAAAGATAATTAAATTATGTTTTGTATTAGGATGGATGATATTAATATTCATCTTTTCTAATCAAATTAGTAATGATTCTACTAAATTAACTAATGGTATTTTAAAGACTATTATTGATTTATTTAATATTAATGAAGATTTTATGAATTTTATGTTTAAGGAAATAAAACTGGTAATACAGTAGAAGAAAAAAAAGCTAAGTTAGTTAAAATTATTGATGCTATAGGTGATTTTAAACTAAATAATTATTAAAATAATAGTATTGATACATTTTGTGATGCTT
>DAOPJC010000155.1:0-1585 GCA_035399485.1 Bacilli bacterium | reverse complement strand
TACATATGGAGTTAAATGAACTAAACTACTTAATTCTTTAATATTAATATTATCACCAATAATAGTAACTTCATCACCAAGTCTTACATTTTCATCTACTTCTACAGTAATCATTCCCATATTAACAATTCCTACTATATTGTACAAATTATTATTAATAGAAACTTTAGAACATTTATAATCAAGGGACAAACCATCAGCATACCCAACTGGGCATACGGCTATATAAGAGTCTTTACTAGCTTTAAAACTTCCACCATATCCGACTGCTTGTCCTTTTTTAATTTTATGTAATTCCATAATATTAGTCTTTAAACTAAAACCAGGTAGTAGTTTTATATCATTTGATTCATAAGTAGGAGATATATCATATTTATTTACTATATAATTATGTTTTAATTTTCTTAAATAACCTTTAAATCCTTTATATGTTCTAAATGTTTGACCTATACCATACATAATTAAACCAATTCTAACCCCATTAGCTTCTTCTATTTTAGGATGCAATTCTAATATAGAACTACGTCCTAAATGAACTATTTTTATTTTAGTTAAATCTATTGTACTTGTTAATTTTCTAAATTTTTCTAATTGATAATCATATATTTTATCTTGTATTCCGGTAGTACTAAAATGTGTATATATACCTTCTAATTCTATATCTTTATTATTTATTAATGTATTATAAACTTCTTCTACTTCAAATATTTCATCAATACCAAGTCTATTCATTCCTGTATTTAATTTTAAATGAACTTTTAAACCTTTTACATTAAGTTTTAATAATTCATGAAGATAATCTATAGAACTTATTGTAATTGTAATATTATTTTCTAATATTTGATTAATATATTCTAATTCAATTGGTTCTAAACATAATATAGGTGTATCAACATATTTTCTTATTTCAATAGCTTCATCTAAAGATGATACTGCTAAATAATTAATGCCATTTTCTACTAAATATTTTGCTAAATAAGGTCCATGTCCATAGGCATTTCCTTTTACAACACCAATATAATATTTATAATCATTATATTTTTCTATAATATTTTTAACATTATTTGCTATATTATCTACATTTACTGAAACATAAGTTTTTCTATACATATTATCACCTTTTAACCTTTATTTTATAAGTAAATTATACTCTATATACTATAAATAGTCAATTAATGAAAAAGAAACTAATCTTCATCAGTTTCTTCTATTTCATTAAAATGTTCATTATAATACTTTAATACTTTAATTAAATCTTTTGTCATATCCACAACATGTGAATCTATTCTTGTAGTATCTCTTATTAATCTTAATAATAATCTATAATCACGCATTATTTCAACTAAATCAATAATATTATTTTTCTTAAATACATCAAAAATATATTTAACAAATTCTTTTCTTTGAGCATCACTATATTTATCTAACCACTTAGTGATACTAACATCAACAATTTTGCTTGATTTACTTAATTCAGCTGGTTTAAAAAATGTATTTTCTATCATCCATGTAGATACACTATGAGCAAGTATTCCTGGCCTATTTGATTTGATTACTTTATAATCTGAATCATGTCTAAGTATTA
>DAOPJC010000154.1:0-1611 GCA_035399485.1 Bacilli bacterium | reverse complement strand
ATAATTTTAGAAACAATCAAGCAAGAAACGATAGAGAAACAAGATATGATAGATTGATGAATGAAGTTATGAAAGCTGGAGTTAAAACTAAAGTATTAATGCTATCAGCAACTCCAGTAAACAATAAATTTAATGATTTAAAAAATCAATTAGCTTTAGCTTATGAAGGTCATACAGATAAAATAGATGAAAAAATTAGTAATACAAAATCTATTGATACAATCTTAAAAAATGCTCAAACTGTATTTAACGAATGGAGCAAGTTAGATCCAAATGAAAGAACTAGTCAGGAATTATTAAATAGATTAAACTCAAATTTTGATTTCTTTAAATTATTAGACAGTGTAACTATAGCTAGATCAAGAAAACATATTGAAAAATATTATGATATGAATTCAATAGGTAAGTTCCCTACAAGATTAAAACCAATTAGTAAATCTCCTGAACTTACTGATATTGAAGGATTTATGTCTATAAAAGATATAGCTGAAGAATTAAATAAACTAAATATGTGTATATATGCACCTTTTGATTATATTCTTCCAAATAAACTAGCAGAGTATGAGGAAAGATACGATATAGAAGTTAAAGGTGGACAATCTAGTTTCCATCAAGCTGATAGAGAAAAAAGTTTACAAATATTAATGCGAATTAATTTCTTAAAAAGATTAGAAAGTTCTGTATCTTCATTTAGAATTACATTAAATAAAGTATTAGAACAAATAACTTCAACATTACAAGCAATTGAAGATTTTGACAATAGAGGAATTAATAAATCATTTGAAAATATAGAAATTACTAATTATAATCCAGATGAAGATGTTGAAGATTTATTAGATGATCAATTTAGTATTGGTAAAAAAGTAAAGATTAATCTTGAAGATATGAATACAATTGGTTGGAGAGAAGATTTATTACTTGATTATAAAATATTAAAATCATTACTTTATGAAATGGATAAAGTGACTCCAGAGCATGATACTAAATTAAATGAATTAGTTAATATGATTATTGATAAAGTTAATAATCCAATTAATAATGATAATAAAAAGGTTATTATATTTAGTGCATTTGCAGATACAGCAGATTATATTTATAAAAGTATTGCTGGTAATTTAAAGAATCACTATAATTTACAAACTTGTAAAATAACTGGTTCTGGAACTAATGAATGCACAATTGATATGAATAAAGAATTTAATAATTTATTATTAAACTTTTCACCAAAGTCAAAACATAGAGATATGTTAGATCCAAGTTCAAATAATGATATAGATATTTTAATTGCAACAGATTGTATATCTGAAGGACAAAACTTACAAGATTGTGATTATTTAATTAACTATGATATCCACTGGAATCCAGTAAGAATAATTCAAAGATTTGGTCGTGTTGATAGAATTGGATCAGATAATGATGTTATTCAATTAGTTAATTTTTGGCCTAATATTTCATTAGATGATTATATTAATTTAAAAAATAGAGTAGAAAATAGAATGTTAATGTTAGATATATCTGGAACTGGTGAAGATAATGTCTTAACTAATAAATCAAGTGATATTGAATATAGAAAAGCTCAATTACAAAAATTAAAAGAAGAAGTAGTTGATC
>DAOPJC010000153.1:0-1614 GCA_035399485.1 Bacilli bacterium | reverse complement strand
TATACCATTGGCCGCAATTCCTAATATTAATGATATTATTGTACGATCAGATACATTAATAATCCACCAAGAAATATTATTAGGTATAAGTGGTAAACTATATTTTACTAATTCTTTAGCAAGTTTTTTATCTTTAACATTAAAATTTAAATATCTATATAGTTTTAATCTTATGAATAAATATATACTACTTATTAAATTTGCAATTAACATTGAAATAAGTAATCCATCAACTTTCATTTTAAATACTAAAACAAATACTATATTTAAAACTAAAGTTGTAATACCACATATTGAAGATGCAATTGCAAATACTTTATTTTTACCTAAACCTCTTGAAACTTGAAGCAATAAGTTAATAAATATACACGCTATCATATTAAGTACTATTAAATCTATATACTTAATTGATATAAAATTAAATACTACAAATGCTAATAATGATAATATAACAATAATTGATAATACTATTTTAAATATTATAGAAATTATTTTTTGTTTTTCTGAATCATTATCTCGAACATCAATTAAAAATCTAAACATTGAATTTTCTAATTGAATTGTGATTATAGGAGCCAATAATGATAAATATGTAACAATTAAATCATATGTTCCATACTCTTTAGTGCTTAAGAAAGCTGTATATAAAGGTAATAAAAAGAAGGATAAAAATTGTGTACAAAATTTACTAATAAAAATAATAACAGTATTTTTTAAAAGTTCTTGTTTCTTACCCATATTTTTACCTCCTATAATTCTTTATCTAATTTTTCAAATTGAACATTAGCAATTTTTATCATTTCATCAATATTCTTTTTATAATTTAAATCAAATTCATAATTATCTTGAATATTTTTAATATCAATAATATTTTTATTAAAACCTATATCTTTTAATAATTCTTTAGTTTTATTACTATATATAATTGGAATAATTGTTAAATTAAATAATAATCCTAATATATTAGCATGGAATCTAGTAGCAAATACTATTTTAGATTCTGAAATAATATTAAGTGCTTCATTAAGATTACCATCATATAAATAACATTTAATATTAGTATTGTCTTCTAATCTATTATAAATTCTATTGATGACATTTAAATCACCTTCATTTTTACAAAAACCCATTAAATATATTTCATAATCTTTTTGATATTTTTTAATTATATTAATTAATAAATTATCATATTCATTAACATATTTCTTTAAGTTTTTATAATTATTTAAATCTATCATAGATATAACAATTCTATTTTTTTTATTTTTATTATATTTAGAAGCATCTAAATTAAACACTATATCACTAGCATATCTAGAAGAACTAAATAAATCATGTGAATACTTATCTCTAAAACACATATCTTTTATATTATTATATAAATTATTAAAATAATCATAATATTCATTTGATTCATAAGGTCCAAAATTAGAACCTAATATATAAGTATTTTTATTAGTTTTATATTCTCGATCATATTCTTTATAATTAGGATTATTTTCTATAAAAATAGATCCTCCTACTTTAATATAGTAATCACTATTTTTAATACATTTATTAATCATTCTATTCTTTATATCTATTTTTAATTTTGCTTTTAAAAAATTAAATGTC
>DAOPJC010000152.1:0-1705 GCA_035399485.1 Bacilli bacterium | reverse complement strand
ATAAATATACACCTAGTTATAATAATCTTAATTTTCATTACAGCACAAAAGAAGCAGTTCATAATTCAACAATGAATATGTTTGATTATTATGCTGATAATAAGAAAAAAGCATTTTTTATGTTAGACTATTTTAGTGGTAAGATTGGAAAAGAAAAAGAAATGAATATTATGTTTGAAAATGGTGAATATGCTACTAAAGAAGAAATTGAAAAAAGAAAAAAACAATATGAAAAATATATTGAAAATTCAAATATATATAAATTAGTAATATCTTTTCCAGAAGGATTTTTAGAAGAAAATGTAGATATAAAAGATTTTGAAAAAAAGTTGGCTAAAGAAATTATTCCTCAATTTTTAAAAAAATGTGGTTTTGTAGATATTAAAAAAATGAGTTATCAATTTTCATTACATACAAATACTAAACATCTACATTTTCATTTATCCTTTGCTGAGAAGCAACCTAATTTTAAATCTTATGGCAAAATTGATTATAGAAAAAAAGGTAAATTAACAAAGGAAGAATTAAGATATTTTAAAGATTTAATAATTCATTCTATTAATAGAGAAAAAATATATACACCTTTATTGAAAGAAACAAATAAAAATGTCGAGGAACTTAAACAATATTTTAATCCTAAAGATAAAAACTTTTTACTTAATAATAAAGATGATATTTTATTAGAAGATAAAATATTAAAACTAGGTGAATTGTTAAGTGAAAAGCGAGAAGGTAATCAAAAAATAAAATTTAATTCTATTAAAGATAAAGAGATTATTTCATTAACAAAAGATATTAAAAAGTATATTTTTGATAAAGATGATTCTAATTTAAAACAAGATTATGATCAATTCAAAAATAATTTAAAAGATATTAATCAATATTTTAGAAGTATAGCAGAAAGTAATCATTCAAATACTGTAGATGATACATTAATTAAAAATAAGAAAAAGTATTTAGATAACTACATACTAAATGCTATAGTTAATCATGCTAATTATAAATATAAAAATTCTAAAATATCAGAAGATGAATTATTAAGAGAAGTAGTATATAAAGAATATAAAAGAAATAGAATTAGTTCTAAATATGATATTATCAGAAATTTTCTTTCTAATACTAATCGATGTATTAAATATAAAAATAAATATCAAATAAGACAAGCAGTAAAAAATATTAATGATGAGTTAGAAGAAGCACAAAGAGATTTTGCTAAATTATTTCAAGAAGATAAGGAATTAAATTAATTTTTATAACTAATACGAAAGAAAGTATAATTTGTATGTTATAATAATCTTTAGGTGAGGAAAGAATGCTAAGGCATAAAAAAAATGAATCTAGTGATTCAAAGGTAGCAACTTTAGAAATACATCAAAATGAAGCTGTCATGACTATTTGCAATCTTTTAGAATGTGTGTGGGAACATTATAGATTCTCTCTACCAGATGAATTAAAAGATGCTTTGAAAGATACTTATGACAAATTTTTAGCTGAAACAGTTAAGGATTATATTCCTGAAGTGGATATTGGGGAATGTGAATTATTTGAAAGAGTAGAATTTTTACTAGATAAGAAATAAGAATAGTTAATCTATTCTTTTTTTATGGAAGGAGGTATGAAATGGATAAAATATATGTTAATTGTGGAGGTTCATTATATCAATATGATACAAAAAAAGATGTAATGGATTTCTTTGAAGATTGTA
>DAOPJC010000151.1:0-1711 GCA_035399485.1 Bacilli bacterium | reverse complement strand
TCTATTTTACTCATTACTATCATAAGTATTATTCCGATTACTAAGAATAATCCTTGTGTCTTAAAAAATTTGTATCCATCATTATATCTATATTCTGCCCATATATATGATGATGATGTTATCATAAGAAGTCCAAATAATGATATTAATATAATTCTTTCTTTTTTCATAAAATCCCTCTAATAATTTTATGAAATAAAAAAGAATAAAAGACTTATAATCTTCTATCCCTATATTCTCTTTTTAATAATTTTACATTTACTTTTTCTTTAGTGTTTTCTTCATAATATGGCACCAATGATTCCGCATCAACATATAAATCTTCTTTATATCTTGGATAAGTTTGATATAAATCATCAAATGTTCCACTTAATTGAGATACTTCTATATATCCATGTGAAGTTTCAACTAACATAGCTTCTTTTTTTACTAAGATAACATTTGTTACTATTGTTCCTTCAGTTATACCATTTATTTGATAATCGGGTTGAAAATATTTTTCACCATATTTTTCATATAAATATGGATCTGCAATACATCTTTTGATACTACCCAAATATACTCTGTTTCTTTTCATAGTCCACCTCGTTAGGCATATATTATACCTCAAACTATTTTAAAGTCAACTATAAAAAGATACCAAATCCAATCGCTAGCATTGAACAAATTAAACCTATTAACCAAAATAGTTTTACAATATTTTCTTCACTCCAACCATCATATTCAAGACTATGATGAAATGGAGCCATTTTAAATATTCTTTTTCCTTTAGTAATTTTAAAATATATTACTTGTATTATTACACTTAAAGTTTCAAGAACAAATACTAATCCTATTAAAACTAATAATAATTCATGTCTTGTTAAAATAGCAATTGTTCCTAAAGTTGCTCCTAATGATAATGAACCAGTATCACCCATAAATATTTTAGCTGGTTTCATATTAAATATTAAAAATCCTAATAATGAACCTACTAATATAAAACAAAATAAGCCTATTTCTTCATATCCTAATAACCATCCTGTATTAAATGATATTATTCCAAAAGTAATAAAACATATAATAGATAAACCACTTGCTAAACCATCTAAACCATCTGTTAAATTTACTGCATTACTAGACGCTACTAAAACAAATAATATAAATAAGCCATATAACCATCCAATATTAATTTTAATACCTAGAGTATGAATCCATATTAATGGTTCATTACCACTAATCATAAATAAATAAAAGAATACTATAGATACTATAATTTGTAATAATAATTTTTGTTTACTGGTTAATCCTTTATTATTTTTTCTTTTTATTATTAAATAATCATCTATAAAACCAATTATTCCATAACTAGTAAAAACAAATAATAATATTAAAAAATTATAACTTATTATAATCTTATTAAATAAATATAAAATAATTATTATTAATATTACTGGTATGATAAATATTATTCCTCCCATAGTAGGAGTATTATTCTTATTATTATGCCTATCTAAATATTCATTTATTATTTGTGATACTTTTAGTTTTTTTAGTATAGGTATTAATATAATAGATATTAAAACTGCTAATAAAAAACTAAATAACATTAATAAAACAGATTTAACTATATAATTCATATAATCACCATTACTAATATATATGATTATAAAAAAAAATTAGACAAGTTATTATCTAATTTTTTACTGGTTTAGAATTAGGGAAAATCTTA
>DAOPJC010000150.1:0-1718 GCA_035399485.1 Bacilli bacterium | reverse complement strand
AATAAGTATATTATATCTGGTAATAAAAGTATTAATAATGTTTCAATAATTTTCATAGTAGATAAATATGATAATATAAGTAAATTAGTAGACATAATAGAACAAAATAAAGTAAGAACTAATTTATTTATATCAGGAAAATGGTTAGAAAATAATACTGATTATTTATATGAAATAAGTAAAAACAATATTATTGGTAGTACAGGATATAACTATTCATATATTGATTCTTCTTATGTATGGGTAGATAGCGTTATTAAAAGGATTACTAAGCAGAAAAATAGTTATTGTTTAAAGAATGAAGAGAGTATAGATATATGTAAAAATAATAATAATTATTCAATAAAAGATGATATTATTAATAATAATTATTTTGTTGAGACTAAGAAAAAATTAAATAGTGGAAGTATTTTTATATATAAAATAAACACTCAATTAGAAAAAGAATTGCCACTAATAATTAAATATATTAAAGCTAAAGGATATAGTATAGTAGACTTAAATGAATTATTAAAAGAATAGAAAAAAATAAAAAAAATATGCTATAATAAAATCAGGTGATAAGATGGAAGAAGTAAATAAGAAAAATAATAGAGCTTTGGATAATAAATGTCCTGCTTGTCATGCTCCTATTTTGTTTAATCCAAAATTAGGAAAATGGAAATGTGATTATTGTAATAGTGAATTTTCATTAGATGAAATGAAAAAATATAATAATGCAAGTAGTGAAGTAGTAAATGAAGGAGTAACAGGTGATGATACTTCTTATGAATCATATAGATGTAAGGATTGCGGTGCAGAAATAATTGCTGATGAAAATACAGCTGCTACATTCTGTGTATATTGCGGTAATACAGCAATTTTGAAAAGCAAATTATCAGGTAAATTTGCACCTACTAAAATAATTCCATTTAAAAATGTTAAAGAAGACGCAATTGCAGCTTTTAAACATTTAAAAAAAGGTAGACCATTTTTACCAAGTAATTTTATATCAGAAAAAAATATTGAAAAAATAACAGGACTTTATATACCTTTTTGGTTATATGATTTAATGTCAGAAGGACAAATTGAAGCTGACTGTAAGAAAATTAAAACATGGAGTGTTGGGAATACACATTATACAAAAACAGATACATATAAAGTAACACGTGAAGGTCATATGCAATATCAAAAAATACCAGTAGATGGTAGTACAAGATTTGAAAATGATATTATGAATACAATAGAACCTTTTGATTATAATGAAATGGTAGATTACAATCATGCCTTTTTATCTGGCTTTTTAGCAGAAAAATATGATGTAGAAACAGATAATGCAATAAAAGACGCTATTGATAGAGCAGACACTTCAACAGTAACCGAAATGAAAAATTCAATAATTGGTTATTCCACAGTAAATGTTAGCAACAAAAATATTAATGTAAAAGAAGAAAAACATGAATATGCTTTATTACCAGTATGGATGGTAAATGTAAAATATAATGATAAATATTATACATTTGCAATGAATGGGCAAACTGGTGAGTTTGTTGGAAATATGCCTATAAGTAAAAAGAAAGTATTTATATATGCAACTGCAATATTTGCTATATGCTTTATCGCAATAGTATTAATTAGTTATATTGCATATGTAACAGGTGCTTAATATGAAGAAATTTAGTAAAATATTATTTTTAATTACATTAATGTTTGTAGGTTTATTAAATGTTTATGCTTCA
>DAOPJC010000149.1:0-1725 GCA_035399485.1 Bacilli bacterium | reverse complement strand
ATGAAGATGGTTCTGCATTAAAGGGAGAATATGCAAAAATATTTGAAGAAGAATACAATAAAGCATTAATAGATTATAGAACTCTATTTAATGAAGATTATGTTAAATATTTAGATTCATTTGATACAGGAAAAATTCATGCTGGTTATTTCTCAATAGACAAAAAAGGTCATGAAGTAGATCCTAGCATTAATGATAAAAAAGAATATTTGAGTTTTGATGAAGATGCTTATGATCTAATAATGAAAGATAAAGAAAGACTATTATCTTTAGAAGAACCAGTTAGATTTATTTTCTCACACTCTGCTTTAAGAGAAGGTTGGGATAATCCAAACATATTCCAAATATGCACTTTAAAACATAGTAATTCAGAAATAAGTAAAAGACAAGAAATTGGTCGTGGACTTCGTATTTGTGTTAATAATGATGGTGATAGAATGGATTATAGTGTTTTAGAAAATAATTTTCATTCTATTAATACATTAACTGTTGTTGCTAGTGAATCTTATGATAGTTTTGCTAAAGCATTACAAACAGAAATATCAGAAAGTTTATCAGAAAGACCAAAGAATTTTACTCAAGAATCATTTGTTGGTAAAATATTAACTAATGAAGCTGGTGAACATTATGAATTTACTCCTGAGCATTTCCAAGATTTATTAATATTTAATGTTATGAATGGATATGTTGATCAAAAGGATAATTATAAAATTACAGATAAATTTGTAGAAGATATGGAAAATGGTAAATTAGAAGTAATGCCAGATCTTGTTGGATTTGAAGAACAAATTGGTCAATTAATGAAGAGATTATATTCTACTAATAATACTAAACTTGTTAGCGATGAAAGAAGAGAAAATATTAAGAGTTTAATTCCAAATGCAAACTTTATGAAAAAAGAATTTCAAGATTTATGGAATAAGATTAATATTAAAACAATTTATGAAGTAGATTTTGATACAACTGAACTAATTGATAAATCAGTTCAAGCAATTAACGGAAAACTTAATATTGCTAAAATGCAAGTTAAAATTACTGAGGGAGAACAAAAAGATAAAATGACTTCTGTATCAGTTAATAGTGGAAGTTCTATGACAGAAGGTAAAACTAAAACTGAAACAGTTGAAGATTTTTCACCTTCAATGGTTGAATACGACTTAATTGGTGAGATTACAAAAGATACTGGATTAACAAGAAAAACAGTTATTGATATATTAACCAAAATTACACCAGAAAAATTTAATTATTACCAATATAATCCAGAAGAATTTATTAGAAAAGTATGTAATTTAATTAATCAAGAAAAAGCTACAACAATTATTGATGGTATTACATATCATAAAACTGAGAATAGATTTGATAATGATATATTTACAATTAATAATGTTCGTGGAGAATTAGGCGAAAATGCAATAGATGTAAAAAAACATATATATGATTTCTTAGTAACTGATTCTAAAAATGAAAGAGAATTTGCTAAAAAACTTGAATCTGGTGAAGTAACTGTATATGCTAAATTACCTAATGGATTTAAAATACCAACACCAGTTGGAAATTATAATCCAGATTGGGCTATAGTTTTTGACAATCCATCATTTAAATACATTTACTTTATAGCTGAAACAAAAGGTAGTATGGATTCATTAGAGTTAAGAGATGTTGAAAAAGCAAAAATTGAATGTGCTAAAAAACATTTTAAATGTATAAGTAATGATGAAGTAAAAT
>DAOPJC010000148.1:0-1732 GCA_035399485.1 Bacilli bacterium | reverse complement strand
GCTTTTTAACAATAGTATTATTTAAAATATATAATGACTATTATTCTAAAAAAAATAAGAGTAATGGTTGGTATATATTTTTAAGCATATTATTTTCTATATTTTTAACAATAGGTTATAGTTATAATAAAATCGATAGTTGGAATTTATGCTTTAAAAGTTTTCCATTTATTGTAATAACAATTATTAAAATATTTAGTTTTTCATTTTTAATTAATATGATTTTAAATTATGCTGAACAATTTATAATGAAGAAAAAAGATATAAAAATATCAGATAAATTAAAAAAATTATTTGAAGAAAAACCATTTTTATTTAGTGTAATAGTAATGATAATATGTTGGTTACCATATATAATTGCTTTTTATCCAGCAATATTATCTCCAGACCCATCACATCAAATAAAACAATTCTTTGGAATTGAAACTAAATATATGGATTATACAATTCAATATGAAAATCCATCTACAATAACAAATCATCATCCCGTATTACATACAGTTTTATTAGGTGGATGTGTTAAGATAGGTCATGTTTTATTTGATTCTACTAATATAGGTTTATTCTTATATAGTATTATTCAAATAATAATTTTAGTAAGTACATTAGCATTTACTATTAAATATATGAAAACTTTGAAAACACCATTATATCTTCGCTTAATGACATTGATAGTGTATTCTTTAGTACCAGTATTCCCATTATATGGAATGTCTGCGGTTAAAGATGTAATATTTACTTCATTAGTAATATTATATATGATAAGTATTTATCATTTAATTAAAAATAATAAAGAAAATATTAGTTGTAAGAATATTATTCTTTTAATAATACTTATGATTCTTATTATGTTAATGCGTAATAATGGAATATATTTAATAGTTATGTCTTTTCCATTCTTATTAATAGTTAATAAGAATAGATTAAAATTATTAATAATACTAGTTATTCCAGTTGTATTATATAGTTCTTATAATAATTATTTACTTCCATGTTTAAGAATATCACAAGGTAGTGTAAGAGAAATGCTTTCAATACCATTTCAACAAACTGCTAGATATGTAAAAGAGGATTATGATAATTTAGATAAAGATGAAATAAAAGCAATTGATAAGGTGTTAGATATAGAGACACTTGCTGAAAGATATAAACCAGAGATATCTGATCCTGTTAAGAATGAATTTAATAAATATACAACAGATAAAGAATTAAAAGAATATTTTAGAGTTTGGTTAAAAGGATTATTTAAAAGACCAGACATATATGTACAAGCAACAATTAATAATATATATGGATATTTAACTCCAGATACAGCTAATTGGTATGTTTATACAAATTATGATAAAAGACTAAGTGAAGAAAGTATATTTAATTATAGATTTAATAAACTTAGTATATTAAGAAATACACTTGAAGGTTATGCCTTAAGTTATCCATATTTACCTCTAATAGGTTTATTAGTAAATATAGGATTTAATGTATGGTGTTATATGTTTATGTTTGTTACTTTGTTAAAAAGAAAACAATATAAGTATTTAATATATATTACACCAGTAATATCATTAGTATTAGTATGTTTTGCAAGTCCAGTTAATACATATTTTAGATATGCAATGCCTTATGTATTTGCATTACCTATAATGCTTGCAATATTTAAGAATATAATTAGTGAAAAGAGTGATAATAATGAGTAAAGATAAAAGTAAAATAGCTGTTTTAATACCTTGCTATA
>DAOPJC010000147.1:0-1804 GCA_035399485.1 Bacilli bacterium | reverse complement strand
CATAGTAAATAAAAAAAAGTAATTATTAATTACTTTTATTACTTTTTGCTGAATATTTCATAAATGCTAATAATGCACCTAAACCTGCAACAATTACACATAATCCAATAATAACTGTATTAGATGTATTAGTTGATCCTGAATCAATTTGTTTCATGACATCATTGGCATTACCATTTTTATATTCTGTTTCTATAGCAGTCTTAATATCTGCATCATATGAATTAGTATAACCTGAGAATACTTTTTTACCAATTATTATTACTGGAACGCCACTAACAGTTTCATTTAATTTAGCTGCTGCTTTTTCTAATAATGCTGAATTATCTTCATTATTCCATACTTCATATGTATATAAATTAAACTTATCGCCATACTCTTCTGCAATACTTGCAAAGAAAGCTACTGCTTTTAAGCAATATCCACAAGTGTTTCCTCTAAAAATATATACATTAGCTTTTTTTGAATTTTCTTTATAATTTGATAAATCTGTTTGTTTTAAAACATCTATATATGATTCATATCCTTCTTGTCCACCAAAAATTGATATTTCATCATCAATTGTTTCTTTAAATGAATTTCTTGATACTTCAGCATTAACTACATTTGGTATTAATAATACTGATAATATCATTACTGTTATTACTTTTTTTAATCTGTTCATATTTCCTCCTATGTATATATTATACATATTTTTAAGCACTATTTTCAACTCTTTATCTAGTGCTACTTTAATAGTATAAAACTTTTTATCTCTATAATATTTTATGTTCACTTTATCTCCAATTTTATGATTGTATAATAAATATTTAAAGTAAGCTGGACTATTAATAACATCACTATCAAGCTTTGTTATTACATCACCTTTTTTAAGTCCAACAGCACTTGCTATTGAATTATCTTCAATATTTGTAATTACTATACCTTCTTTAATATCATTATCTAAATATATTTCTTTATTATATAATTGCCATGAATCTGTTACGGATATAGCATCTATACCAATAAATGGTCTTTTAATCTTTTTACCACTTTCTAATTGGAAAGCAATAGAAACAGCCGTTTCTATTGGTATAGCAAAACCCATGCCTTCTACTTCATCTTTAACTAGTTTTAAGGCATTTATTCCTATTACCTCGCCTTTTAAATTGCATAATGGTCCACCACTATTACCAGGGTTCATTGCGGCATCTAACTGCATTACTTCCATCATATACTTACCATCTTTTAAATCAACTTCTACAGTTCTATTCTTTCCTGATATTGTTCCTTTTGTAACGGTATTAATATATTCTATTCCTAAAGGAGATCCAACCGTAAAAACTGTATCTCCTACTTTTGTTTGATCACTATTACCAATTTGAGCAATTAAAACATTATCATATAATTCTATCTTCAAAACAGCAACATCATTATATATATCTGATCCTACTAAAGAAGCATTATATAATTTTCCATAACTATTTACTATATTAATTTTATTGCTATTTTCTATTACATGACTATTTGTAATTATATAAATATTTTTATCATCAACTTTATATATAAAACCAGAACCTGTAGTATATGATCCATTACTATCTTCTGCTTTAATATATACAGTAGCATCATTTATTTTTTTAATTGAAGATGATATTGTATCTGATTCAGTTAATTTAATTTCTTCTATAGTGTTTTTAGAAATATTTCTATTAATAAAAATATTATATACTGTAATTGTCATAACAATGCCCATTATAAATACTATTATTAATGATAATATATAAAATATTTTCTTTTTCATATATATTATATTTTTGCTATA
>DAOPJC010000146.1:0-1806 GCA_035399485.1 Bacilli bacterium | reverse complement strand
TATAATCAAAATCATTAAGTTCATTATCAGTAACATAATCTTGTTCTAATAAATTACTTATACCTATACAATAGCCACCTTCAATATCTATATCATTATCTTCTACATAATCTTTAAAACCTTCAATAATTATTTTTTTAGTTGCTAAAGTTATAGCATCATCACTTTTTTTAAATTGTCTCATTACATTAGGAAAAGCTAATGCAAATATTAGTGTAAGAACAACAATAACTCCTAAAACTTCTACTAAAGTAAATCCTTTATTATTCATATTATCACCTATTATTAATTATAACATATATTTTAATTATTTTATCTTTATTAAAGATAATTTTTCATCTAATTCATTAACATTATATAAAACTAATAAATCCTTTATATTTTTATTATCATTAATCAGTTTAATTAAACTACCATTATAATATTCTAAATCAATAACATATATTTTTTCATAATGATTAATTAAGAACGGAATAATAGAGTTAGCATAACTATCTTTAATTATTATTAATTCTTTATTATTATTATTTTTCTTATTAGTTATTTCTATTAAATCATGATTACCATCTAAGAAAACATTATATTTATTTTTTATAGAATTTAAATTATATAATGAATTAGTCTTTTTCTTAGTATCATGATATTTTAATTCATAAGAACTATTCTTTAATTCAAATTGATATATTGTATCATTACCACATAAGTAATCATTAGTTTTATTAACTAAGTTACCATTAAATTTTTCAGTTAATACATTAATATCAAAACTATCTAGATTATATGCATTTATATTATTTATTTTAGCAAATTCTAAATATGCATAATAAGCTGAAAAAGTAGTCCAGTTAATATCTGATCTATAATACATCTGATAATCTTTATTGTGTAGTTTTAACACATCATAAACATTTATTGAATCGAAGTTAATATTATCATAAATATAATCAATAGTTTTTTTCTCATTATAGGTAAATGCATTTTTAGGAAGCAAATCTGAATTAATAGAAATACTTGTTGGCACTAACATTAAATTCATATTTATATAGTTTAATTCTTTATATAAATCATTAAGTTTTTTTACTATTTTCTTATTATTTACTGGTTTTTCATATTTTTTTAATAAGTAATTATCTTTACCTAAGTATATATTATCTATATCTTTTTTATTTAATATTTTATCAGTACTTATTTTTATTTTATTAAATATATTTTTAAATGGAAATTCATTCTTATTACATATTAATAAAATAGAAAATATCATTATTATAAGAATTAGTATTATCATTATTATTTTATTATTTTTTTTCATAATTCACCTCAAAATACCAATCCTATAAAAGAATTATAACTATTTGTTATTAAATAAGAAATTACTATTAAAAATAAAACTACATATATAATTATTCTTAATACTTTAGTTATCTTATTATATTTAAATTTAATTGGCAAAAACATTAATATTCCAATTAATATTATTATAAAATAATTACTAAAATAATATATAAAACTACTATTTATTAGATCAATATTATTCATTAAAAATAATGATTTCAAATAATTAGTTAATGTATAATTATTAATTGATATAACTATAAGTAAGAATATTGAACTTATTAAAATTGTATAAATATATTTTAAATATTTAGGTAATTTAGTAAGTCTATCTTTAAGTATATATTTTTCAAATATTAGTATTAATGACATATATATAAATAATACTATTATTAATGAATTACTCTTTAATAATATACTTAATATTAAAGTTATTAATACTAATTTTATTATTCCTTTACTTGGAATATATTT
>DAOPJC010000145.1:0-1815 GCA_035399485.1 Bacilli bacterium | reverse complement strand
TCAAAGAATACCTCGCAAAAGTCAAAGAAGCCGAACACATCTCACAAGAACAAGATAAAACATCTTTGGATGAATTAGATAAATTATTGGAAACTATGTAATTTTATTTTTTTTATAAATGTTAAAATGGGAGTACCACAAAATTGAGAAGTAGCAACACCAGAATTTAAACTAGAAAAAAAAGATTTAATGCCAAATAAAAATAATCTTAAAGACATATTTAGTATTAGTATTCCAACTACTATATCTAGATTATTAGGTAATATAGGATATTTTTTTGAACCAATTATAATAACAAATATTTTATTATATCTAGGATATTCTAATAATTATATAACTTATAATTATGGTATTATTAATGGCTATGTATTATCTCTTTTAATGTTACCATCTTTCTTTACAATGGCAATTTCACAAGCTATTATTCCAGTAATAAGTAAAAGCTATTCTAATAATGATATTAAGAATACTAAGAAAAAAATTAAGCAAGGAATATTCTTTTCATTATTAATTGGTATACCTATTAGTATAGTATTTTTAGTAATACCAGATGTATTATTAAAGCTAATATATAATACAACTGAAGGTATTAACTATATAAGAATTTTATCATTATTCTTCTTATTACAATATATATCTATTCCATTATCAAGTAGTTTACAAGCAATGGGAAAAGCAAATATTGTTATGAAGGGAACACTTATTAATATCATATTAAAATCATTAGTTTTAATTATTGGTCTATTATTAATAGGCATATGGGGTTTAATTTTATCATTAATATTTGGTATAGTTTTTAGTACCCTTTACTCATATTATTATATAAAAAAAGAAATAGTTTGACTATTTCTTAGTAAATTTTTTCACAAATTCTTCATTGATTTTTTCAGGGAATCCAACAAAAATACTATTTTGTGGTTCAAGTTGTTCACTAATAATATTTAAATATTTCTCTACCTCAAAATAAATTGTTATTTTTTCATTAGATACTTCTTTGTTTATAAATTGTAATTGTTTAGCAAGTTTCTCAGTTAATTGTCTTCTATCTTCATCAGTATATACATTAAAACTTCTTTGTTGTAACTCACTCCAAATAGGTGTTACTATTTCATATGTTTCTGGATTAATACCATATGTCAATAAATCATTAATATCATATTTCCTAATTTTTCATTAACTAATACAGTCTTTTCATCAAACCTATCCATAAGACCATTTTTCCAAAATATTTTATCATATCTTTTTGATTCTTTTTTCAAATTATATAATTGCTCTTTATCACAAAAACTAGTTAAATATACATTATCCATAATTCGTGTACTACACAAACAACTAGATTTAATATCTAATCTTTTATGTTCATTTAAAGTTGGATTACCATAATCAATATAATGAATTAATTCATCACTTTTAGATCTATCATTTAAATTTTTATTATAATCAGCAACCATAAAATGATTTATTTCATTTATTTTAGTTTGAATAATAAAACTAATATTAGTAAAAGTCTTTAATACCACATTATCAGATAATCTTATTAAAATTATTCTCCCTTCAGATTCATTAAATAATACATTATATTCATCTGAATCATATTCTGCTTCGATAATAGTTTCATTTTTAAATTTAAATTCTTTTTTTACTCTCATAAATCCTCCAAATAATGTCTTTTATTATAACATTTAATTTTTTTCATTGCAATAATAAAAAGAACTCAAATTAATTGAGTTCTTCTATCTCTTTAATTGATAATTCAGTTATTGAAGATATGGTTTCTATATCGATTTTCTTTTCTAATAGTTTTTTTGCTATTTC
>DAOPJC010000144.1:535-1820 GCA_035399485.1 Bacilli bacterium | reverse complement strand
AAGAGGAGAGTCAACACTTTTTATAATTTATATTAGCTTTTTTAGCAAGTCTACATAAATCAAATGTCTTTAAGTAGTATTCTTTATTATCTTTAATAAAATGAGTACCACATTGTCTAAATTCAAAATCAACATTTTTATTTATACATTGCTTTCTAATATTTAATACCCAATCATAATTAAGTACTCTAGCATTATAATCAGATTCACCACCAACTACAACTAATTCTATATCATCTAAGTATTTTTCTATTTCAATATTTTCTAGTAATGGTTGAGCTATAATACATTTATGTTTTATATTTAAATCTTTAAATATATTTAAGCGATAATCTGCATTCTTTTGATTTTCTATTGTACAACATACAATAACATTGTCATTAATTTCTTCCCAATATGAAGGCATAATATCTTTAAATCTATCTATTCTTTTAGTTAAAAATAAAAATTTTAAATCTTTTCTTTCACGCATCATATCAAAACATTCTTTACGCCACATATCAGCTTCTTCAATTAAAAAATCGCTAGAAAAGCATAAATATACTAAGCCAGATTTAACTTTATATTCACCTTTTTTATTTTTATCTATTATTTTAGTAAAGTCTTTTGTTTTAACTATATCAGATGTATTAATGTTTCTCTTAATATCACCTTTATGTATATAACAATATTTACAACCTTCACTACATCTTTTACATCCACGAAAAGGATTCCACATAGCCATACTATCACCAAAAATATTATATCATATAAAATAAAAAAGTATCTTATGATACTTAATTATTCTTTAAATACTTATCTATTTCATCACTTAATAAACTCATATATTTATCTTTATTATTTTTAACCATTTCAACATTACTAGGATTATTAATATAACCTAATTCTAATATATAACTTTCTAATCCTACATTAGAATTTCGATATTTATTTTCTCCACCATTAGAGCCACCATCTACATAAGCACCACTCATATAACCACCAGTTTCTCTAATCATAAAATAGTAATTAGTATTAGTACTTACATTAGAATATGGTACATCTTTATTCTTATTTATAGTCGCTACATCAGAAGAACTAAGATTTCTAGAATATAAACCTAATCCTACACTAAAACTTGTATTATTACTAGGTTTTAGTTTACCAAGACTATTTAATGAAGTAATAATATTATTAGCAAATGTTTGATTCATATTATTAGAAATATATAATTCATAACCATCAAACATTACAGTTGTACTATTTAAATGAATAGAAATAAGTAATTTAGCTTTAGATTTATATG
>DAOPJC010000144.1:0-525 GCA_035399485.1 Bacilli bacterium | reverse complement strand
ACCATCATCACCATATTGTGATAAATATGAATCATCATCTCTAGTTAATTTAACTTTATATCCTTTTTTTACTAAATTATCTTTTAATAAATTAGCTAAATCTAAAGTATAAGCAGTTTCACAAACATTATTATAGCAAGCACCTTCATCATGGCCGCCATGTCCTGGATCAATAATTACATCATAAGTTTCTTCATTTGTATGAGATACTTTTAATACTAATTTATCACTTTTATTACTAAAAACTAATTTCTTATTAAAATTATTAGAAGTAATAGTAGTGTAAGTTGTTTTAGAATATTCTGTTTTATTTATTAAATCATAATATTTTGTCTTACTATCACCATTTACTTCAACTAAACATTCATATGTATCAATATTAATATCATCTAAATTAAATCCTTCATTTAAGGTTTTACTAGCATAATAATTAATATTATTATCTACTATATCAAAATTTAATTTATAAGAATATTGAAATTTTTTACCAATAAAAACTAAATTCATATTATCAATATTAGTAAA
>DAOPJC010000143.1:0-1821 GCA_035399485.1 Bacilli bacterium | reverse complement strand
AATGTACTAGTAGGATTATGAATTTCTTTTATAGAATCTTTTCTATCTATAAAGTTATATTTTTCTTCTAAATATTCAGGTAACATATTATCTATTTTTATATTAGGATATACTTGGTTTACAAATTCATTTATTTGTTTACTAGATATACCTGATACTTCATGATATATTGGTTCTATTACTGTATAGTTAGGTAATAAACTAAATTTAATATCACTCGCTATTATATTATTATGTTCTTTATCATATTTACCTATTAGTGTTACTTTTGTTCCAACTAATAATTTACTTTTTAAAAATCCTCTATTAAAGATAGTAGCGTTAATTATTCTATCAAATATATTAACTCTAAAAGTCATTCGATCATTATGTTTACCGTATCTAAATATTTTAGCATTTTCTTCTAAATATCCATCTATTATTATTCTATCATCTTGTACTAAATTATCTATATCACTTCTTTTTAGAATATTATATCTATATGGAAAATAATATATTAAATCTAATGGATTTAATATATTTAATTTTTTTAATGATTGAATTGTTTTAGGTCCTACACCTTTTATTTCTTCTAACATATTATCATCCTTATATTAATTTTATCGAACAATTGTTCATAAGTCAATATAAATATATCTTATATATATACTTTTTATTATTTTTTATTAAAAAATTGTTGACAAAAAACAACTTTTGGATTAGTATAGTTAGTACCAATTCGCAAAGCGGATTGGCTGCTAGTATCACACTAGCCAACCCCTTTTTATTCTTTTATAAGGACAGTTCGCAGGGGGACTGTTCTTTTTTTGTTAAAATATGTTATAATGTTTTTGGTGATAATATGGAAACAATAGAATATACTCCAGTTGGTGTTTGTTCAAGAAAAATGTTTATAGATGTAGAAAATGATGTGATTAAAAATTATCGTGTTATTGGTGGATGTCCAGGTAATTCTTTAGGTGTAGGCATGCTTGTTAAAGATCAAAAGATTGATGATGTTATAGCTAAACTTAAAGATATAAAATGTGGAGCTAGAAATACTTCATGCCCTGCTCAACTTGCTAAAGCTTTGATTGAATATAAGAATAAAGAAAAAACAATGAATTAATCATTGTTTTTTTTATTCAACATTTACACCTTTTGAAAATAGTTTATTACCTACGTAATAGCAAACTATTACATAAACTAAATATATTCCTATACATATACATAAAACATTTTTAATAACACTCATACTAGATATACTACTAGAATTAAATAATACCATAACATCTTTATAGAATAATCCTATAAAGAAGATTATACCTATTACTAGTAATTGAGAAATCATATATACTAAGAAACCACTAACAAATGTTTTTGGTAATTTATTATTAGAAAAACTATATCCAATAATTAAGCCTATATAACCAGCTAATACTACAAATAAGAATTCTAAGAATAATGCTAATGATACAGTAGTTATTAATGTAAATGTACTTATATTATATACATCTGCAGTTTTTAATAATATTTGTTTTAATAATTCAATATTATCTTTTGAATAATACATTATAAATAATGATATTAAACAAACTACTACTGACGCTAACATTGAAATAATAGCAGTTAATATTTTAGATAAATAAAGTGTTTTTCTTGATACTGGTAATGTATGTGTTAAATATGATTCATCACCATACATATTACTTTTAAATCTAACCCAACATCTAATAATTGTATTAATTAAACTATTAATAATCATAGCAATTGCTATACCATTAACAACACTTGATAATATACTTGTAATAGTAGAATCATTACCAAATGTATTAATTCCTC
>DAOPJC010000142.1:0-1821 GCA_035399485.1 Bacilli bacterium | reverse complement strand
CAAAAGCTGGTGTTATATCCCTTACTAAAAATCTAGCAAGACAATTTGCCCCATATATAAATGTTAATGCAGTAGCTCCAGGATGGATAAATACAGATATGAATAAAGATTTAGATAATAATCAAAAAGAAGAAATAAAAGAAAATACTTTATTAAAAAGAATGGGTGAACCAATTGAAATAGCTCATACAGTAGTCTTTTTAGCGAGTCAATATGCTGATTATATAACAGGCGAAGTAATAAGAGTTGATGGTGGTGAATTTAAATGAGAGAAGTAATAGTATTACCAATCGAAGGAGAAAATTCAGATAAATTTTTTCGTGGTATAGTATATAATGAAGAAAGACATGTAGATATATTAAATCAATATATTGAAAAAAATAATATTTATAAGAAAGATGATGCTAATTCTATATATAATCAAGGAGTAAAAATGGCTTTCAATAATTATTGTGTATTAGTGTTAGATGGAATAGATATACTAGCATTTTTACCTAATGAAATGACAAAAGGTCAAATGGACTGGTTTTTAAATTATAAAAAAGCTATATTACAAATGAATATGTGCATTGTTTCAATTAAAAAGAATAAGAATAATGATTATGAAGTAAAACATATTGAAGATAGTGAGAATAGATTTAATGTATTAAATAAATTCTACAAGAAAATAAAAAAAGATTATAAAAGGTGTGATTTAGAAGATGAAAAACGAAGAAGCATATAATTATGTAAATGAAGTAGAAAAAACTTTAGCAAAACAATTTGAAGAAATAGACAATCTAGAAGAAATTAATACTTTAAATGTTTTAAATGCTTTTCATAATAATAAAGTATCTGAAATTCATTTTAATACAAGCACAGGATATGGTTATGATGATTTAGGTAGAGAAGTAATAGAAAAAGTATTTAGTGACGTATTAAAAGCAGAAGACTCATTAGTAAGAAATCAATTAATATCTGGATCACATGCTTTATGTGTAACATTATTTGCATTATTAAGACCTAATGATACTATGTTGTCAATAACAGGTTTACCATATGATACATTACATGAAGTTATAGGTATAAAGGATAATGATAGTTCATTAAAATCATTTGGTATTAACTATGAACAAATTGATTTAATTAATAATGAATTTGATATACAAAGTATTATTAATAAATTACAAGAAAAGAGAATTAAACTAATAGAAATACAAAGATCTAAAGGTTATTCTACAAGAAAAAGTATTAGTATAGAAAAAATAGAAAAAGTAATAAAAGAAATAAGAAAAGTAGATAAAGAAGTTATTATTATGGTTGATAACTGTTATTGTGAATTTGTAGAACCTATTACTCCTTTAGAAGTAGGAGCTGATGTAATAGTAGGTTCATTAATTAAGAATTTAGGTGGTGGAATTGCCCCTAATGGAGCATATATTGCCGGTAAAAAAGAATTAATAAAATTAGCTGTTGAAAGATTATCTTTACCTGGTGAAGGTAAAGAAGTAGGGCCAACACTAGGTATAAATAAACAAATATTACAAGGTTTATTCTTTTCTCCATCAGTTGTTGCTTCAAGCTTAAAAACAGCTGTTCTAACTTCAGCTGTATTTGAAAAAATGGGTTATAATGTTGAACCAAAATATAATGATAAGAGAACTGATATAGTTCAAAATATTATATTTAATGATAGAGAAAAATTAATTAAATATTGCCAAGCTATTCAAAGTGCATCTCCAATTGATTCAAATGCATTACCAATGCCTGGAGATATGCCTGGGTATGAAGATCAAGTAATTATGGCGGCAGGTAGTTTTACACAAGGCTCTTCAATTGAAT
>DAOPJC010000141.1:0-1828 GCA_035399485.1 Bacilli bacterium | reverse complement strand
ACAGTTTTAGTAAATGGTTTTCCTATGATACATATCGAATTAAAAAGAAGAGGAATTGATATAAGAGAAGCCTTTAATCAAATAAATAGATATCAAAGAGATTCTTTTTGGGCAGGTAGTGGATTATATGAATATATCCAAATATTTGTAATAAGTAATGGAACATATACTAAATATTACTCAAATACTACAAGAGATTTACACCTTAAAACTAGTTCTAAAAAAGCAGCTAATACTTTTGAATTTACTTCATATTGGGCTGATCAACATAATAATGCAATTATTGATCTGATAGATTTTACGAAGACTTTTTTTGCAAAACATACAATATTAAATATACTTTCTAAGTATTGTATTTTTACATCAGATGAAACGTTATTAGTGATGAGACCTTATCAAATAGTTGCTGCAGAAAAAATAATAAATAAAATTGAAATAGCTCATAATTATAAATTCTTTGGTAGCATTAAAGCTGGAGGATACGTATGGCATACAACTGGAAGTGGTAAAACACTAACAAGTTTTAAAGCTTCTCAAATAGCTAGTAAATTAGATTATATTGATAAAGTAATATTTGTTGTAGATAGAAAAGATTTAGATTATCAAACAATGAAAGAATATGATAAATTTAAAAAAGGGGCAGCTAACTCTAATATAAGTACAAAAGTATTAGAAGAACAATTAAGAGATACTGACTCTAAAATAATAATTACAACAATACAAAAATTAGATAATTTCATCAAGAAAAATCCTAATCATGAAGTATTTGAAAAACAAGTAGTATTTATATTTGATGAATGTCATAGGTCACAATTTGGTGATATGCATAAAAATATTATTAAAAAATTTAATAAATATTATATATTTGGATTTACAGGAACACCTATATTTGGGGCTAATTGTAAGACAACTAAAGGTATTATGCAAACAACAGAACAAGTATTTGGAGACAAACTTCATGTTTATACAATTGTTAATGCAATAAATGATAAAAATGTTTTACCATTTAGATATGAATATATAAAAACAATTAAAATGGGAGATAATATTAATGATGAAAAAGTTAATGCAATAGATACAGAAAAAGTATTAGCTTCACCAGAAAGAATTGGTTTAGTAACAAACTATATAATAGATCATTTTAGTACTAAAACTAAAACAAATGAATCTTATGTTCATAATGCTTTAAACAATGTAATAGAAGTTGCTAAAAACAATAAAACAAAAGAAGATAAAAGTAAGAGAAACATAAATGGATTCAATTCTATATTTGCTGTATCTTCTATTGAAATGGCTAAGAAATATTATGAATCATTTAAAAATAATCCAACACATAACTTAAAAGTAGCTTTAATTTATAGTTTTGGAGCTAATGATGAAGTTGTTGATTGGGTAGAGGATGAAAATTCTGAATCAACAGAAAATTTAAGTAAAAGCGATCGTGATTTCTTAGATGTAGCTATAAAAGATTATAATAAAGTTTATGGTACAAGTTATGATACATCAAGTGATAAATTTCAAAATTATTATAAAGATGTATCACTTAGAATGAAGAATAAAGAAATAGATATTTTAATAGTTGCTAATATGTTCTTAACTGGATTTGATGCAACAACATTAAATACTTTATGGGTAGATAAAAACTTAAAATATCATGGCTTAATTCAAGCATTTTCTAGAACTAATAGAATATTAAATTCTGTAAAAACTTATGGTAATATAGTATGCTTTAGAAATTTAGAAAAAGAATTAAATGAAGCTTTAGCTTTATTTGGAGATTCTAATGCATCAAGTATTGTTTTACTTAAAACATATGAAGAGTATTACA
>DAOPJC010000140.1:0-1916 GCA_035399485.1 Bacilli bacterium | reverse complement strand
TTTCTACCTATATCATATTGTAGTTATATGTTATATCCTTTTTTTAATAAAAAAAGGATATAAAAACATTCTTTATATTACAAAATTACCATCTTTAAAAATTTGAATTTCTTTACCATCTTCTTTAATGCCAATTATTTCTAAGTCTTTTGTTCCTATCATAAAATCAACATGATTATCACATTCATTTAAATTATTTTCTTCTAATTCTTTTTTAGTCATATTTTTACCATTTAAAATGCAATCTTTAAAAGAAGCCCCTAACGCTATATGACAAGAAGCATTCTCATCAAATAATGTTTCATAGAATACTATATTAGAATTTGATATTGGTGAATCAAATGGTACTAAAGCCACTTCTCCTAATCTATCAGAATTAGGACAAGAATTAATTAAATTAATTAATGTTTCTTCACCTTGTTTAGCTTTACATTCTATAGCTTTACCATCTTTAAAAGTAATATTAAATTCATCGATAACAACATTATTATAAGATAATGGTTTTGATGAATAAACAATTCCATTAGCACTCATACAATCTGGAGAAGTAAATATTTCAAATGTAGGAAAATTAACTAATATATCATCCCCATTACTAATTGTTTCTTTACCTGAATTCCAAATATGATTTTTAGGTAAATCAATACTAAAATTAGTACCAAGATTATTTTTATATATTAATGTTCTTAATTTTAATTCATTTAATTTGTTTGCTCTTTTATTCAATAAATTAATATTATCATTAATTGCTTTTAATGAATCATTTTCATTAATACCACATATATCGAATATAATATCCCACATTTCATTTATAGGATCTAATGAATTGTTTAATACTTGTTTAGCCCATGATTCTGTAGGAACTAGAGCAATACACCAAGGAGTTATATTATTATCTCTTAATTCATCAAATTCTCTTCTTGTTTCATAACCATACATTGTAATATCACTAAGTTTTTTACTTGAAATATCACTCATTAAGCCAGGATTTTCACTTGCTAACATAAGAAAATAAGCACCTTTTTTTGCATATTCATTCCATATACACTTATTAAATAAATTGGTATTTTTTAATTCGCTTAAACTTAAATTCTTAATTGCGTCATGTTTTAAATAAGGATCAACTATATCATAATATATTTCCTTAACACCTATTTTATAAGCTATTGAACTTAGTATTCTAACAAAATCAATTCTTTCAATATTAAAACTAATAAATAAAATACTATCTTTTCTAATATTTAAACAACCTTTTAAAAGTACTTCAGCATATTTTTCTAATTTTTCTTTCATATTATCTCCTATTTAAAATAACCATTTTGTACTAATTTAGTCTCATTAACAACAATAAAAGCTTTATCATCTAATTTTCTAATTAATCTTTTTAATGAATTAAAACTTTTTTTATTTATTTCTATTAAAAGCATATATTTTTCTTCTTCTTTTTGACCCTTAACATCTAGTACAGAAACAGCATATCCATTTTTTCTTATTTCTTTTACTATATCATCATTCTTCTTACTAAGAATTACTTGTAATCCTAAATTACCTGTAATAAATCTATTAGATAATATACCACCTATATATGTTCCAGTAGCATATCCACCTGCATAACTAAACGCAATAAAAATACTTGTAATATCAGTATTTAAAGCTTCTTTAACTATTAAAAACCAAATTAATACTTCAACAAAACCTATCATGGCGGCATATAAATTTTTCCCTTTTACAGTAACCATAGTTCTTATGGTACCAAGTGAAACATCTAAAATTCTTACAAAGAATATTTTTATACATAATATTAATATTTCCATAGTTCCTCCCAAATATATTATAGGTAAAATCTAATATATTATTACAATATAAAATAAAAAGAATTTAACAATCCTTAATATCTTTGATTAAATTGTAACATC
>DAOPJC010000139.1:0-2007 GCA_035399485.1 Bacilli bacterium | reverse complement strand
TGCTCCAGCTAATAGATTAACTATATTATTAGGTGGATTATTAGCAAGTTTTATAGTTCAAGCATTTGCTATGGCTTTACTATTAATTTATACAGGTATAATATTAAAAGTTGATTTTAGAAATAGAATTGATTTAGTTATATTATTATCATTAGTAGGTTCATTAACAGGTAATTCTTTAGGACTATTAACAGGTTCTATGACATTTAAAAATGAAAATTCAAGAATTGGTGTTGCTATGGCAGTAACAATGTTAGGATGCTTTTTAGCAGGTATGATGGGAATATCAATGAAGTATATTGTTGATAAGAATATTCCAATAATAAATAAATTAAATCCAGCAAGTATGATAACAGATGGTTTTTACTCATTATATTATTATGATACATTAGATAGATATTGGTTTAATATTGGAAGTTTATTAGTAGTATCTTTTATATTATTAATTATTTCATATATCCTTATGAGGAGGAAAAAATATGACAGCATTTAAAACATATTTTAAAGTATTAAAACAAGATAAATTTGTAATAATAATGTATACAGCTATATTATTAGTATTTACAGTATTTAGTACTACAAGTGGTGATACTACCACATCTTTTGAAGCTAGTAAGCCTTCAGTAAAAATAGTAAATAATGATACTAATAGTGAAATAGTAAAAAATATTACAAATTATTTAGATAAGAATGCTGAAATAATAGAACTTGAAGATGATGAAGATGTTATATCAGATGCATTATTCTATAAAGATGTTAATGCTGTAATATATATTTATGAAGGATATACAGAAGATTATTTAAATAATAAAGAAAAACCATTAGAAGTAAGTTTTACAGCTGATTATCAAGGATCTTATACACAAATGTTATTAGAAAGATATTTTAAAATTGCAGATGTAGTAAATAATAATATTACTTCTTCAAAAGAAATAGTTTCTAATATAAATAGTTCATTAGATCAAGAAAAAGAAATAGAAGTAAAAAGTACTTTAGATACAAGTAAATTAAGTAAAGCTAATTATTATTTTACATTTGCTAATTATAGTATTTTAGCAGTTTGTATTTATATGATAGCAGTAGTAATGGGAACATTTAATGAAACAAATATTAAGAAAAGAAATATTGTTAGTTCAAGAAAAATTAGTTTATTTACTAGAGATCTATATTTAGGTAATTTAGTATTTACTCTAATAGTATGGGCTTTTGTAGTAGCATTATCTTTCTTTGTAGTAGGAGATGTAATTCTTACAACAAATGGTTTATGGTTAATATTTAATTCATTAATATTTACTTTAACTGCTCTTGGTATTGGTTTTTTAACAGGAAATATTCTAAAAAACAAAGATGCTGTAACAGGTATTATGAATGTTGTTGCATTAGGTTCAAGTTTCTTATGTGGATGTTTTGTCCCAATAGATTTCTTACCTGATACTGTAGTAACTATATCAAAACTATTACCTAGTTATTGGTATGTAAAAAATAATAATTTAATTGCTGGTATAGAATCTTTTGATTCTACTGCAATATTTAATATATTAACTAATATTGGTGTTATGCTAGTATTTGCTATTATATTATTTGCTTTAGCATTAATATATAATAAAAGACATCAAAGAAATTAAGAACATATCTATGTTCTTTTTTTTATGCTAATTCATATAATTTATTAAAAGAAAGAGAGGAATAATTAACATGGAAACACTTAAAGTAGGGACTAAATCAAACCCTAATTCAGTTGCTGGAGCATTAGCAAATGTAATGCGTGAAAAAGATAGTGTAGAAATTCAAGCAATAGGGGCTGGAGCACTTAATCAAGCAATAAAAGCAATTGCTATAGCTCGCGGATTTGTTGCTCCAAGTGGCAAAAATTTAGTATGTATTCCAGCCTTCACTGATATAACAATAGATGGTGAAGAAAGAACTGCCTTAAAACTAATAGTAGAAGCTAAAGAGAGTGTTTAGTTAAAAAAGACATTTTCAAAAAGAAGCACTTATGAGAACTGA
>DAOPJC010000138.1:0-2041 GCA_035399485.1 Bacilli bacterium | reverse complement strand
CGTCTATATTAAAAGTAAAAGAAAGTGAAATTATATATACAAGTGGTTCATCTGAATCAAATAATTTAGCGATTAAAGGTATTTGCTTAAAATATCAAAATAGAGGAAAACACATAATTACAACGCATTATGAACATTCTTCTGTATATGGGCCTTTAGGATACTTACAAACTTTAGGATTTGAAGTAGATTTTGTTAAATCTAAAGAAGATGGAACAGTTGATTTAGATGATTTAAAATCATTAATGCGTGATGATACAATACTTGTTAGTATAAATGCGATAAATAGTGAAATAGGGATAATTCAACCTATTAATGAAATAGGAAAAATAGTAAAAGAATATCCTAAATGTTTTTATCATGTTGATGTTACACAAGCTATAAGTAAGATTGATATAGATTATTCAAATATTGATTTAGCTTCATTTTCAGCTCATAAATTTTTTGGTTTAAAAGGAATAGGTGTTTTAATTAAAAAAGAACAAATTATTATAGAACCATTAATTCATGGAGGTAAGAGCACAACTGTATTTAGAAGTGGTACTCCAGCTCATCCTCTTATTGTGTCTATATCTAAAGCATTACGCTTAGCTAGTACAGATTTAGATAAAAAATATGAATATGTAAGTGAATTAAATAGATTTTTAAAAGAAGGATTATCTAAGTATGATAATGTCTTTATAAATTCTAATGATAAATGTTTACCTCATGTATTGAATATTAGTGTTGTTGGTATAAAACCAGAAACATTCTTACATGCTTTAGAATTACATGAAGTTTATATTTCTACTCAAACAGCTTGTTCATCAGAAAAAAGTATTTCAACTAGTGTAATGGCATTAACAAATGATGAAGCAAGAGCAAAATCAAGTTTAAGAATAAGTTTATCTTATATAACAACAAAAGAAGAATTAGTTAAGTTTTTAGAAATTTTTGATAAATGTTATAAAGAATTAACTATAAAAAAATAGTAGGTGATTAAATGAAAATAATTAAGATAGGTGCCATGTGGTGCCCTGGATGTATAATTATGAATAAAGTTTGGAAACAAATAAAAGAAAAATATAATATTGAGATTATATCTTATGATATAGATATGGATAGTGAAGAAGCAGATAAATATAATGTTGGTTCAACACTACCAGTTATTATATTTTATAAAAATGATAATGAATATAAAAGATTAATTGGTGAAAAAAAATTAGAAGATATTGAAAATGTAATTAATGAAATGGAAAGTAATAATGAATAAAATTAAATTAATTTTATTTGCTTTAGCTTTATTATTAATACCAAATACTATTGTAAATGCAGATCAAGGAAAAGCTTACAAAGATAATGTATATGACATAGTAAATGAAAGTAATATTGAAGATAAAGTAGTAGTTTATTTATTTCATCAAGCAAGTTGCCCTCATTGTCAAAAAGAAAATTTATTTTTAGATCAATTAGAAAAAGATTATAAAGATAAGATAGTAGTTAGAAGATATGAAATATCTATGAATGATACTAATAGTAATTACTATAATGAAGTAATTAAAAAATTAAATATTAGTACTAATTATGTACCTTTAACTATTATAGGGGAAAAACATTATCTAGGATATTCTTCAACTACAGGAGAATCAATAAAAGATACTGTTATAGAATATATAGAAGAATTAGATAATAAAGATAATCCAAATAAAGAAAATAATGAAGAAAAAATAGAATATATTAAATTACCTTTATTAGGTAAGATAGACGCTAAAAAAGTGTCTATTCCTATAGTCGCAATTATTTTAGGAACTATAGATGGTTTTAATCCTTGCGCTATGTGGGTATTATTATTCTTAATTAATATGTTATTTAATATGAAAGATAGAAAAAAAATGTGGATATTAGGAATTACTTTCTTATTCACATCAGCATTTGTATATTTCTTAGCTATGTTAGGTTTATCTTTTGTATTAGGATTTACAGCTGTAATATGGGTTAGAAGAATTATTGCTATGGTCGCAATTATAGGTGGTATAGTAAATTTAAGAAGTTATATTAAAAC
>DAOPJC010000137.1:0-2073 GCA_035399485.1 Bacilli bacterium | reverse complement strand
GATGGAATTTCAAATACATTTTCAATTATACCTAATGCTTTAGGTAATGATGAAAATTCAAGAATAATGAATTTAACTAGAATATTAGATGGATATTTTAATAGTGGGGCACATCATTTAAATGTTAATGTTCTTAATAGAGAAACATTAAAAGATGCTATGGAGAATCCATATAAATATCCTAACTTAACTATTCGTGTATCAGGTTATGCTGTAAAATTTAATAGATTAACTAGAGAACAACAACTTGAAGTAATTAATAGGACATTCCATGGAACAATATAGTAATATAGGATTAATAGATTCAGTAGAACCAATGGGTTTAGTTGATGGACCTGGAATTCGTTTTGTTGTATTTATGAAAAAATGTAAATTAAGATGTTTATTCTGTCATAATCCAGAAACATGGAATTGTAATGAAGGTAATTCAATTACAACAGAAGAATTGATAAAAAAAATTCATAAATTTCATAATTACTATAAAGATGGTGGTGTAACATTTAGTGGTGGAGAACCATTATTACAAAAGTATTTTTTAATAGAAATGCTTAAGAAATGTCATATGATAAATCTTCATACTGCTATTGATACAGCAGGTGTTGGTGATGGTGATTATGATGAAATACTAAAACATACTGATCTTGTTATATTAGATATAAAGGCTTATAAAGAAGAAGATTATGTTAAAATGACAGGCCAAACTATGGCTGAATTTAATGAATTTGTTAAAGCTTTAAATAAAAATAATAATAAGTTATGGCTAAGACAAGTAATAGTACCAGGAATTAATGATACTGAAGAATATATATTGGGTTTAAAAGAATATATAAAGAGATTTAAAAATGTTGAAAAAGTAGAATTACTTCCATATCATTTATATGGTGTTTCAAAATATGAAAAATTAGGTATTCCTTATAGATTAAAAGAAGTACCACCTATGGATATGGAAAAACTAGATAAATTGAATAGTTTGCTTCAAGAAAATTAATATTTACATAAATAAATATAAGTGCTATAATTAAAAAGCTTGGGGGCAATAATTATGGAAGCAAAAATGGTTGAAAGTAGATTAGTATATCCTTTTTCAGCATTATCTTTAGATAATGTTATGAATATAGGGAAAGATATTACATATAATGATAAAGAATTAGTATTAAAAGATTCTAAATTAGATAGTAATAATAAATTATACATTGGTTTGATATCATATATTAAAGTATTATATGAAATAAATAATAATTGTAAGGATATAAGAGACAGATATGATTATACAAATAATTATATAAGTAAATTTAATGTCATTGTTATAGGAAAAGTATTAGAATTAAAGAAAATTAATTCTAAAGAAATAATAGAACAATTAAAATTAAATTATATCCCTAATATTGAGGTTTTAGTTGATAATATTATAAATGCTTATGAAAAAGAAAATGATGTTTATACCACTGATGAAGATTTAGAGAATTATCAAATTTCAAAAGAAAAAAATATTGATTCAATGAATATTGAATCACAAAAATTATTAGAATTAAGAAAGAAGTAATAAATTATATAATTACTTCTTTTTTATTTGATAATAAAATAACTTGACTAATTTAAACTTTTAAAGTATACTATCAAATTGTCATTTGCGTTTTTGCAAAATACATAATAATAAAAGAATATATTTAGGAGATGAAAAAAATGAAAGTATATAAATTGGGGTATATAGAAGGTAATAACGTTTTAGAAGTTAAAGCAACTATAGAAGAAGAAAAAATAGAAGAATTTTTAGAAGAATTAAAAGGTATTAATTTAAATGATTATAAAAAGAGTAAAATAGTTCATCAAAGATTTACAGGTATTGTATCACCTGTTGAATGTGAATATACTAATGAAGATATATTAAATCAATTTAGAACTATTTTAAATAGTAAAGTAATTGATTATACTAAATTTATTAAATTAATATGTTCTGATAGTGATTTATTTAATAAAGGATTTGTGAAATTATTAAATAAATTTATGGATATGTTTGATTATGATTTAACATTACCTTATAGTAAAGATGAATTTAGTCAATTATATAGATTA
>DAOPJC010000136.1:0-2127 GCA_035399485.1 Bacilli bacterium | reverse complement strand
TACCATAATAATGACTTCCAACTATTCCACCCATACTTACTGATCCACTAGAAGGATATGTTGATGTAATATTTGTATTTGCTAATATTGAAGTAGTTATAGCACTTGCACTAACTCCAACTGCGCCACCTACTTGTGTATAACCTATTATATCTCCTGTAATTTTAATTTCATTTATTACACCAGTATTATTATTATGACCTGCAATACCACCTACAACATTATATCCATTAATATCTATATCATATATATTCATTCCTCTTATTAATCCTTCATTATATGCAAATAAACCTATATAATCTTCTGACGGTCTATTTATATAAAGATTTCTTAATTCATATCCATATCCTTCATATGTTCCAGCAAATTTATAATTATTGGTATTCTTACCTATTGGATTAAATCCTTTTTCAGTATTTAATTCAGTATATAAATCTTCTTCTATACCATTCTCATTTATATCACCATATTTTTTTGTTTTATCATTTTCATAAGAATCTTTATTTTTTATATCAATATTACTTACTTGTTTTACTACTTTTCCATTAAAATCCTTACCACTATCAACTTGTTGTGAAAAACATACTAATCCTTCAACATTTAGTATTTGATAATTAGTTGTATCAGCATATGATAAAGAATCATTACATAATCCAGTAATATCTTTTCCTTCTGGAAGCTTTTTCTTACCATTAAATGTACATTCACTTGGATTATTTACACTTACTAAGTTTACTTTATCTTCTTCAGTATTCTTATATGCACACATATCTAATGATTGATCATAAAAAGCTACTGCTATTTTTTCATCTTCAGCTATTTCTAATTTTCCTTCATCTGGTACATAACTTTGACTTTGCAAATTTAGTATATTTAAATCAGCTTTTTTATTTGTATATTTTATAGTTTTAGCACTAAAATTACCTTTACCATCTTCTACTACATAATAATTACTAGCTGCTTTTACATATCCATATGTACTATCTCTAAATGCTTCTTGTTTTACCGTTCTTATTATATTATTTATTATTAATACTGCAATTAAAGATATTACTCCTAATATTAAGATAGTTGCCATTAATTCTATTAATGTGAATCCTTTATTCTTCTTCATAAAACAAACTCCTTATAGTTTATTATTCCTACAATATTATAATATATTTTCAAACTTTAAACAACAAAAAAGTCTAATTAGTTGTCTAATTAGACTTAAATATTATTTGATACGATCTTTAAGTATTTTTAAAATTGCATCTTTTTCTGTTGAAGCTATATAAATATTATATCCTTTATATTCTTCTTTGTAGATTTCTTTATACATTTTTTTTCTAACATCTACTTCTGCTTTTCCAGCATCATCTAAGTATGCTTTTGAATCTTCTAAATATACATCAATACTTGCTAAGTAGTTATTAATTAGTTTTTCTACTTTTTCTTTATAATCTTTTTTAACTTTAACAGCTATATACATTCCAGTTCTTGATTGAGTTGTTACTCCTATCATATAATTATCTAAATAATCTTTTCTTAAACCTATTTCTGTTTCAATAGTATTGTCATCTAATACCATCATGTTATTAAATACTTCTTGATCACCTTTTTTAAGTGTACTAATTTCTTTATTAGTATCTTCATTTTTCTTTAATTGTTTTTCATTTGAGCATCCTGTATTAAATAATAATATAGATGCTAGTGTTATCAATAATACTTTTTTCTTCATTCTTTAATTCTCCTTCTTTTAAAAACTATAACAACTTGGCGTATGATATATTGAATAATTACCACTTGTATCTCTTGCTGAATAACTATAATAATAGCATACACCTTTTACAGGATAAGGTCCTGATGCATTGGCAGTTGTCCATCTACTTCTTAATGTTACTGTCTTTCCATCTGCACTCTTACTTCCTCTTTTTGTAGTTCCTACTTTTTCATATGATGTTCCATCATATGTTCCTGTATAAGGACTTGCATCTCTTAATGTTCTTATTGATTCTACTTCTACATTATCTGTACATGTTATTTGTGTATAGAATCCATTATTTAGTATTTGCATTAAATCTATTGTACAAGTTGGTACAACTGCATCACTTGCTGATGGATTTGGTACATAACTAAATGATGATG
>DAOPJC010000135.1:0-2168 GCA_035399485.1 Bacilli bacterium | reverse complement strand
ATACTTTTTTCATTATTATACAAATTAGTTGCACCTGGATCACTTCCACCATGTCCAACATCAATAATAATATCGTATTCATATGCAAAATCACTAATAGTTAAACTAACTTTATTATTTGTATAATCAAATGTTACTAATTTATTACCTACTCTTGCTCTTTTAATTTTAAGCATATCATCCATAGTATCAATAACATCTTTTTTACCATTTGCACTATTTATATATAAATCATATTTACCATTACCTAATGTAGTTAAATTAATGTTACCACTATAGCAATTATTACTAATAGTCACATTATTATTTGTATCATTTAACAATAAACCTGTTGGTGTAACATCACTATCTGCACAACCTTCAATATAAAATCCATTACTATTAAAAGTTAAATTGTTTACTAATCCTGTTGCTTTTGCAGGTGCTTGAGGTACACTACTTTTATTATCTTCTACTACTATTTTTTTAATTATTTCTTTTGGTTTTGCAGTAATTTTAACTTTTCGTACTATAGAATTTTCATTATTAGAAGAATCTTTTATTTTGTATGTAATCTCCTACTTTTGATGTATCAACTTTACCTTCTATAGTAATATTATCAGATATATCCCCATCATAATTATCATTTGCCTTTGCACCAGGTTCAAGAAAATTAGATGTTTCTATTAAAGACATTTCTGCTTCACCAACTAATGTAAGTTCTGGTTTTTTAGTATCAACTACTTTTACTTTTAAAGTATCATATACTTTATCATTATATGAATAAGTAATTGTATATTCCCCTATTTTAGAATTATCTACTTTACCTTTTACTTTTACTTCATTAGTTTTATCTTCTTCATTAACTAGTAATTTATAAGTAGATTCTTTATACTCATCAAAAACTTCTAAAGTTATCTCTTTTTTTGAATTTAAAATAAATTTAATATCATCAACTTTTTCTTTTTTAGTTAATATATAAACTAAAAAAACACTACCTAATAATAACAATATTGATAAGATAATTATAATTATTACTTTTTTATTCTTTTTACTTTTTTTAGGTTTATCTTCTTTTTTAGTTTCTTCTACTTCTTCAACAACATTTTCTTCTTCCACTTGAGTTTCTAATTCTTTTTTACTCTTTTTATTCTTCACAAAATGACCACACTAATCTAAAACTTATTTATCATCATGAATTTTTTCAATTATTCCTTCAATTTTTTGACTATATTCTATTGATTCATCATAAACAAATTCTAATTCTGGAATATGACGAATATCTACTCTATCTGTTAATTCATGACGAATGAAACCAGATGCCCCTTTTAAAGCTTTCATAGTTTCTTTTATTCTATCTTGATTAAAAACAGTAACATATACTTTAGCATATGATAAATCATTTGTAACTTTACAATCTGTTACTGTAACAAATTTAACATCAGGATCTTTTATCTCTGTCATTAATATATAACTTATTTCTTTTACTAGATTACTCGCAATTCTATCAATTTTAATACTCATAAAAATACCTCATTTCTAAATATATTATATCATATAAAATTAAAAAAGAGAGTATTAACTCTCTATTTAACTAATTCATATTCAACAGTATAAGCATTATCTAAATTTCTATCAACATTACTTGTTATTTCTCTAGATTCACCTTTTGGTACTACTCCACCTACATATCCTTTTAGTGTTGTGATTATATTACCATCTTTATCTTTTACTGTAATATTAAATATTTTTACATATTTATCTTCATTTGTAGGATTAGTTACTTTTGTTACTAATACTGCACTATTTCCTGTTGATACTAATGAAGTGTTTGTAAGTGTCAATTCTTCAACTACTTTATCTTTTATTACTCCTTCATTTGTATTTACTTTTGGCTCAGCTACTTTATTTTTATCATTATCTTTAGCCTTCTTACCACATCCTGTTGCGATTAATAATACTGTTAAACATAATGCTAATATTGTTTTAAATCTTTTCATAACTAATCTCCTTATTTATATATTGTTCCTGTCCCATTGAAATAATTAATATGTGAATCACACCATGCTTTGTCTGGTTCATTACCTGACCCAAATGTTGCAGTTAAATCAATTAACATTACATTATCTGCATACATTACTTCAGCATTTCCACTTGTATATCTACGATAGAAACTAAAGTAACAATCC
>DAOPJC010000134.1:0-2184 GCA_035399485.1 Bacilli bacterium | reverse complement strand
TTTAAATTATATATGTCATTTTACAGTTTTAAGAAAAAAGATTGTTGATGAAATAGGTGGTTTTAGAAGTAAATATGATGGTGCTCAAGATTATGATTTATTCTTAAGATTTGTTGAAAAAACAAATAATATTCATCATATATCTAAAATTTTATATCATTGGCGTTGTAGTAAAACTTCAACTTCATTAGATTATAATAATAAAAGTTATACTTTAGTAAATGGTAAATTAGCAATTATGGATGCTTTAAAAAGAAGAAATATAAAAGCTGATGTTTTAGTAAGAGAAGATATTGGTAGATATATTATTGATTATAAAGTTTTAAAGGAACCAAAAATTTCTATAATAATACCTACTAAAGATAGAAGTAATATTTTAGATACTTGTTTAAAATCAATTTATAATAAGACTGATTATTCTAATTTTGAAGTTATCGTTATTGATAATAATAGTAGTGAAGATTCTTTATTTGAATTATTAGATGATTATAAAGAAAAATATAGTAATTTTTATAGTTATGGATATGAATGTGAATTTAATTATTCTTATCTAAATAATGAAGGTATTAAGCATTCTACTGGTGATTATATTGTATTACTAAATAATGATACTGAAGTAATTACTGAATCTTGGCTTAAAACAATGGTTGGTTATGCTTCACAAAGTCATATTGGCTGTGTAGGCGTAAAATTATTATATCCAACTAATAATATTCAACATGCTGGTGTTATAGTAGGTATGGGAGGAGTAGCTTCACATATGTATTTAAACTCTCCAGAATTTGAATCAGGATATTATGATAGATTACAAGTTCCTTATGATGTAAAAATGGTAACCGCAGCTTGTTTAATGGTAAAAAGAAGCATCTTTGATGAAGTAGATGGTTTAGATGAAAACTTAAAAGTTGCTTATAATGATGTTGATTTTAATGTTAGAGTAAGATATAAAGGATATTATAATATTTTTTTACCTCAAGTAGTATTACATCATTATGAATCATTAAGTAGAGGATCTGATCTAGATATTGAAAAGATTAATCGATTTAAGAAAGAAATAAAATATATTGTAGATAAATTAGGTTCAAATTTAGAACATGATGAATTCTATAATGTTAATCTTTCAAAAGATTATTGGTTTGCATTAGAAAGAAAGGGTAAATAATGAATAAAAAAACTTTGAAAATTTTAGGAATAATATCAATTCCAGTTATGTATGCTATGTTTCTTATAGCAGTAAAAATTTCTGCATTATTAGATTTTTCTATAGATTTATTAGTATTTGCAACTCTTGGTATTGCTTTTGTTAGCTTACATTTCTTTGTTGATATTAAAAAAATGTATAATAACATTTTTAAATATAGATATATAATAGGTATCTTATTATTTGCTTTTTTAGTTATTGGAAAGTATAATGGATCTTCTATTTCATTTTGGAATAATTATATTAATCCAGAAGTTGCAGTAGAGGATTCTAAGCCGATAATTGGTATAGCTCGTGGTATAAGAAGTGATGAATGGCTAGTATCAACACCATTTAATTTATCACAAGCAGATTCAAAAGTGGGTTTTGGTAAAATAAATTCTTTAATTAATGCTAAGGATAGTGCTGTATCATTATATCCTAGATTAATTGTTAAAGATTATGCAATTATATTACATCCAAATAACTGGGGATTCTTATTCTTACCTAAAGAAAATGCTTTCTCATTCTTTTGGTATTTTGATATGTTTGCAGCATTCTTTATTGCCTTAGAATTATTTATGTTAATCACTAAAAATAATAAATTATATTCTACTTTAGGAGCATTCCTATTAGTAATTGCGCCACCGGTATTTTGGTGGAATTCATGTAGTTATATTTTATTTGGTGGTCTAGCTTTACTAGTAATAAACAAATTTATTAATTCAAAAAATATAAAAATACGTGTATTAATGGCGGCTTTACTTGGATATATAGGTTCTTGTTATATATCTATTATGTATCCTGCTTGGATGATACCATATGCATTTTTATTTGTAATGATATTTATTTGGTTACTTATTAAAAATAAAGATAAGATTAAAATTAGTGATTTATTATACTTATTAATCACAATATTTGTATGTGCAATTACATTCTTACCATTATATTTTAGTTCAAGAGATGTATATGATATTGTATTAAATACTGTATATCCTGGTGCT
>DAOPJC010000133.1:0-2185 GCA_035399485.1 Bacilli bacterium | reverse complement strand
AATAAATGCTGCTGAAACAAAATGTCAATTACGACAAGTAAAAGGCGAGACTATCACAACAAGTTATGATTTCAGTGATAGTGACATTAATACAAAAATGAATGTTAAAGGAAAATTACCAACAAGTGGAACACTTACATTAAATAATGAATGCTCTGTAACTGCAGTAAATGCAAGTGATGGAACTTTTACAGCAACATTAAATAATGGAAAAGTAGAAATAGCAAATGGTGGTTGAACTAATAATTCAAATAAAATATGTACATTAAAAAATGGAACAGCTTTAGCTATAGGATCAGAATATGAATGTGATCCTGGAGATGGAACAAATAGAACTTTCTTTGTATTAGAAAATACTGATGCAACAAAAGTATCATTAATAATGGACAGAAATATAGATGATACAACTATTCCATTTTGTGATCAATCTAATGATTCAACTAAAACTAATGCTGTAGCATGCCAAGCAGATGCATTACAAGCAAAAATTGCATCAACAACAAGTGATTGGACAAAAGTAACAGTAACACTTCCAGCAGCAAATCAAATAGCAAAAGTAACAAATACAAATGTATGGGATTCAACAACCTCAACAAGTAGTTTCTGTTTTGGCTCACAAGCATCAAATCAATATAAATGGTTATATAATTATACAAATGGGTGCAGTTCATATGGATGTGATGAATCAACTAGCTTAACTTCAGGAGCAAATGGATATTGGACAAGTTCTCTTTGTTCTGGTAATTCCAGCTGCGCTTGGGGCGCACGTAAGGACGGTTGCTTGATTGGCAGTAGTGTCAGCCGTGACAACAATTTTGGTGTTCGCCCAGTTATAATTATCTCAAAATCTAATATCTCATAAACAGTTATAAGTAAATAAAGAGCGAAGAAATACAATAAATAACAAAAAGAATATAATGCTCGAGGACTAAGCCCAGCGAGTAATAGGAAAAATGCAGAGTAAGTTTTCTGTTCAATCGCACCATTAAAAATTAACGAACTAATTTAGTTCGTTTTTTTGTTTTATTTATCATATATTTAATTAAATCTGTATTAATTTACACGATAAATATTTTTTGATATAATTCTATATAGGAGGTCATTATGAAAAAAATATTAAGTTTAATAATGGTTTTGTTAGTTGTTTTAACATTAACTGGATGTGGTAATAAGAATCAAAATAATAATGCATCAAATAATGAAGGTGTACAAAATAATAATAAAAAAGAAAATGGCAGTAATAAGATAGTTAATACAATTACGGTCGAAGGAAATACCTATGCATTATTTTTCAATGTATATGATATGGATAATGCTCCAATGAATATGCAAATAATTATTAATTATAATGAACTTGGAAATGTTATTTCAATGAAAACTAAAATGAATTATGGTACAGAAAAAGGAGCTCAAAGATTTGCTGATATGATTAAAAATGAGGATAGTAAATTTTCTAAAACATTTAGTGATATTAAAGTAACTGAAGAAGAATATGATTCATATTTAACAGCGACTTTAGATATTACTTATAATGATTATTATCAAGAATTTAGTGGTATAAAAAATAATGTAAAGGATTGGATAGCTAAATCTAAAAAAAATATAGACTCTGATGAATTTTCTTTATATGATTCTTATGAAGAAAATGAAAATTATTATAAAGAAACTTATCATGGATATACAATTAATTTTGTAAAATAGGAGAAAAATATGAAAAAAATAAAAAGTTTAATGATGATTTTACTAGTTACTTTAACACTAACAGGATGTGGTAGTAAAGAAACTAATAATACAAATAATAATATAGAAAATGTAAATGGCAATGATACACAAAGTGGTACTTATTATAAAACTGTTAAAGTAACAGAATATGATGGTAATAAATTAATGCAAGGATTATCTTCATTTGGTTATCTTGATGGTGCCGGAGAGGCAAAATATTCTGATGATGGAGTGTGGCTTTATAGGGAATATGGGAATAGTTTGGTTTTACAATATGATACTAAAACAGGAAAATGTACTTCAGCTACATTAGAATTATATGTTACTAAAGAAAGTTCCGCAAATGAGATAATGACTAATATGAAGGGTGATTCTGAGTTAGCAAATAAAATAAATAATGAGAAAGTGGAAAAAGTAAAAGATGAAGTTTATGTAGTTAAAGCAAAAGTAGATATTTCTAAGT
>DAOPJC010000132.1:0-2189 GCA_035399485.1 Bacilli bacterium | reverse complement strand
AATTAAATTAGCAGATACATCTTTCAAAATACTAAATACTGATACAAATCAATATGTATCTCAATATGTTGGAGGTAAAGTACTAGATACATTTAAAACTGATGAAACAGGTAAAACTCAAACATATTTAAAATTAGAAGCAGGTAATTATAAAATAGTAGAAATTAAAACTCCAAAAGGTTATCTAATTAATAAAGAAGGTGTTAATTTCTCAATTGGAGATGAATCAAATTATAAATATACAAGTTATGGATTAATCGTAACAGTAGATTTTGTAGATCAAGCAATTAAAGGTCAAATTGAAATTAATAAAAAAGGTGAAAAAGCAGTAATTGAAAATAACACTATTAAATATGAAGAAATACCATTAAATAAAGTTAAATTTGAAATTCGTGCTAGTGAAGATATTTTATCATCTGATAAAACAGTTCTTTATTACGAAAAGGGAGCTTTAGTAGATACTATTACTACTAATGCTGATGGATATGCTATATCTAAGAAATTACCTTTAGGTAAGTATTATGTTATTGAAGTTCAAACTGGTGATAAATATATTTTAGATTCAACAAAGCATGAAATTGAATTAAAAGAAATTGATAATCAAACACCAATAGTTTATGAAAGTATTAGTAAGATGAACTATTTAAAGAAAGGTAGCTTAGAATTTACAAAAACTGATTTATCTACTGATGAACCACTTCCAAATACTTTAATTGAAGTATATACAGAGAATGATGAATTAATCTTTTCTGGAAGAACAGATGAAAATGGTAAGATAGTAATAAAGGACATTGTAGTAGGTAAATACTATATATTAGAAAAAGAAGCACCAGAGGGATATACTTTAAATGAAGAAAAGATGGTATTTGAAATACTAGAAAATGGCGAAGTTATTAAATCTACTATGAAAGATAAAAAAATAACAGGATCACTTGATTTTACTAAACTTGATTTTTCTACCGATGAAACATTACCAAATACATTAATTCAAATTTATAATGAAAATGATGAATTAGTATTTGAAGGTAGAACAGATGAGAATGGTAAAATTATCATTGATGAATTAACTTATGGTAAATACTATATATTAGAAAAAGAAGCACCAGAGGGATATGAATTAAATACTGAGAAAATGTGGTTTGAAATTAGAGAAGATGGAGAAATAATAAAATCTATAATGAAAGATCATAAAATAATTCAAGTTCCAATAACTGATGCCACAGATTATAAAGAATTAATCTTTAGTGCAATTACATTAATAATTGCTGGAATCGGATTTATAGTATTAAGTAAGAAGAAAAATAAAGGTGATTCAGATGAAAAGAAATAAGAGCTGGTTAATTGTAATCGGCTCTTTTCTAATTCTTTCTGGAATAGGGTTGATAGGTTATGATTATTATTCAAATAAGGTAATTGATAATCAAGAAGAACTTGCTATAGAAGAATTTTATCAAGAAGAAACCGAAGAACCAGTTGAAGAAATTAATGAAGAACCTAAAGAAGAAAAGAAAGAAGAAAAAATTAATTATATTGCAGTTCTTAAAATACCAAAAATAAAACTAGTAAGAGGACTAGTTGATCGTAATAGTTATCAAAATAATATTAAATATAATGTTCAAATACTAAAAGATTCATCAATGCCAGATGAATATAAAGGTAATGTAATATTAGCTGCTCATTCGGGTAATGCAAGAATATCTTATTTTAAAAATTTAGATAAGCTTGTTATAGGGGACGATATTTCTATTGAATATAATTCAGTTATATATAATTATAAAGTAGTTGATATATACTTAATTGATAAAACTGGAACTGCAGAAATAATTAGAAATAAAAATAAAAGCACTTTAACTTTAATAACTTGCAAACATAATACTAATAAACAAACAATTGTAATCGCAGAGTTAACATAAAACATTTTAGGTATATAATTATTTTAAGGAGTGGAGCATATGCCTAAATATGATTATACAAATGCAACTATAGATAAATCAGATAAAAGAAGAATACATTTTTATGAGGAATTATTAACAATATTAGAGTTATATGAGAGTGTTAATGATGATGTAAATGAACTAATAGGATGGTTAGGAGTAATTCTAGGAAAATATACAAGATTACCAAAATCAATTAGTGATAAGCATTTAAATAATCAATTAGAAGATGATAAGAAGCTAGATGAATATACA
>DAOPJC010000131.1:0-2265 GCA_035399485.1 Bacilli bacterium | reverse complement strand
TATTAAGATAACTATTTGAATCTACTAACCCTCTTTCTAAACCAATTTTAGGAATTTTAAGTACAGCTATATAATTAACTTTAACTTGCTCTTTTACTTCTTCTATTTCTTGAGGTTCTTCTATAGATTCAATTTCTTCCTCTACTTCGTAAAATTCTTCTAACATTGTTGTTTCTTGCTCATCTATTTTTTTGTTAGATAAATAATCATATGATATTAATCCAATACCAGTAAGAAAAATTAAAGAGCCGATTACAATTAACCAGCTCTTATTTTTTGTTTTTCTTTTTGATTCCATAAATAATTACACCTGCTCCACAAACTAATAAAGTTATTCCACTAAATAATAAATCTTTATAATCTTCAGCTTCAGTATTTGGTACTTTAACTATTTGTTTATCTTTCATAATTGATTTTACTACTTCTCCATCTTCTCTAATTTCAAAATACATTCTTTCAGGATTTAATTCATATCCTTCTGGAGCTTCCTTTTCTAAAATATAATAATTACCATATTTTAATTTTTCTATAGTAATTGTTCCGTTATCATCAGTTCTTCCAGAGAATACTAATTCATCTGTATCAGCATTGTAAATTTCAATTAAAGTATTTGGTAGTGGATTATCATTTGAAAAATCTAATTTAGTAAATTCTAATGTACCAGTAATGTCTTCATCTTTCATAGTAGATTTAACTATTTCACCATTTTCTTTTATTTCAAATGGCATTTTTTCTTCATTAAGTTTGTAACCCTCAGGTGCTTCTTTTTCTATGATATAGTACTTACCTTGTGGAAGTCTATCAATAACAATTTTACCTTCTTCATCAGTTCTACCACTAAATACTAGTTCATCATTTTCTGTATAGATTTCAATTAAGGTATTTGGTAGTGTTTTAGATTCAGAAATATCTGTCTTAGTAAATTCAAGTTTACCAGTTTTTAAAATATTTAAGATTGCTTCTGAATGGAAAATTGTTGGAGTATATTGATCTTTATATACAAGTTCAGCTTCATATGTATTTTCATCTAAAACATAGTTATCTAATGTTTCAATTTCTTTAACATAATACTTACCAAGATATAATTCATCAAATACAATTTTACCTTCACTATCAGTTGTTTTTTCTGCTATTAAAGAATCTTTAGCATAAATTGTTTTACCATTCCAAACGATATCTTCTAAAGCATATAATCCAAACTTAACCCCTTCTAATGATTCTGTTTTAAATTCAAAACCATTTTCAGTAAGTTCTGCAACTTCTCCAGTTTTTTCTATTTTAATTTCACCTTTAACTCTAGTGTTTTCAAAATCAGTATCAAATATTATTCCATACTCTGAATCAGTTCTTAAATTAGAATTTTCATCAATTGAAAATTCATGAGATTGATTATTCCATAAATAACCATCAATTACTTGATCAACTTCTTCAAGTCTATAAGTTCCTGTCATTAATGGATAAGCTGTTGTAAATTCACCATCTTTGTCTGTTTCCCATACACAGATAGTTTCTTTATTTGGATATGTAATTGTTTGACATACATATTCATTTTTTGTAACATCAAATATTTTAAATTTAATATTACTTCTCTTTATTACTTCTTTAGTTTCAGAATCGATTTTAACAACTCTTAACTTAGCAGTAATTGGAGCATTTGAAATAACTTTCTTAACTACTTCTCCTGTAGTTTTAGCTTCTACAGTAAAGTCATCTATTTTTTCATGTCCTTTAGTAGTAGTTAATTGTTTAATTGTATAAGTACCATAAGGTAAAGTAAATCTAAATACACCTTGTGAATCTGTAGTTACTTCTTCAACAGGTTCATTTTTATTGTTATAGATTCCAAACTTGATACCTACTTCTGGTTCCATTATTTGTGTATCAGCACTAGCATATACTTTAGTAAATTCAAAATCTCTTTTGATTACTTGTTCAAATACTTGTACTTCAGGATTTAAATTATCCTCTGTTATTTCAAAATAATACTTATTACTATCTAATAAATATCCTTCTGATGGTTGTTCTTCTAATAAGTAGAATCTACCAAGTTCTGGTAAATAATCTGATGTATTTCTACCATCTTCATTTGTTACAACTTGTCCTACTCTAGTACCATCAGCTTTATAAATTCCATAAACAGCTCCACCTAGTTTTGCTTCACCTTGAGGAGTATTTGTTCTAGTTTCAACATCAACTTTTGCTGGTGTTACTCTTCCACCTATAACCTTTAAAGTAAACTTACTTACTACTGTGTCAAAGTCACCA
>DAOPJC010000130.1:0-2284 GCA_035399485.1 Bacilli bacterium | reverse complement strand
ACCAATACTATTTATAATTGCAAAATCATTTAATTCGTGATAATTCCAACAACCAGTAAATAATAAAGATATAATAAATAAACCAGTAATTATAAATATTTTTTTAGTCATTTTTATCACCAAGCCTTTTAGCATTTTTTGTCATAAAAGATGGCCTATATTTCATTTTGTTATGTGGTTTAGTAACAATGGCATCTTGAAACATCGATTTATTAAATGGTGAGAATGGTTCTAAGTACCCAACACCAAATGATTCCATACTAGTGATTTTAGTAATAAAAATTAAACCTGCACAAACAAAACCAATAAGTCCCATTGTTATTGAGAAAAACAAAAATATCATTCTCCACCATCTAAATGCATTAACAATATCTAAATCAGTAAATAATAATCCAGTAATAGAAGAAACGGCAACAATGATTACTGCCATTGGAGCAACTAATCCTGCATTAACCGCGGCATCTCCTAATACTAGAGCACCAACAATACTAATAGAGGTTCCCATTGATGAAGGAAGTCGCATATCACCTTCACGCAGTATTTCAAATGTTAGCATAAGAATAATTATATCAATAGCGTTAGGAAAGGGGACATTATTTCTTTGAAGGGCTAATGATATTAGCAAAGTATCTGGAATTATCTCTTGATTAAAAGTAGTAATAGCGATATATAAAGCTGGAGTAGTAATGGTAATGATAAGGGCTAATAACCTTAAAAATCTAGTCATACTAATATTAATGGCTTTTTGATAACTATCCTCTGGAGAATGAATAAAATTATTTAATAATCCAGGGATTACTAGTACATTAGAAGTATTTTCTACTACAATTGCAACTTTTCCTTCTAATAAAGCGCTAGATACTATATCTGGTCTTTCAGTATTAATAACAGTAGGAAAAGAACTATAGTTATCTTCAACTAAAAAATCTCGTATATAGCCTACATCAAGAATTCCATCAATATCAATATTTTCAAGTTTTTCTTTTATCTTATTAACACGTTCTTTTAAAGCAATATCTTTAATATATAATAAACTAACTTTTGTTTTAGTTCTTCTACCTAATTTATACTCTTTAATTCTTAAATTTTCATCTTTAATTCTTTTTCTTACTAAACCTAAATTTTTATTATAATTTTCTGTAAAAGCATCTTTCGGCCCTTTAACTGTTACTTCAGTAGTAGGTTCACTAACTCCACGATCAAGTGTTTCTTTTGTCTCAATAACTATACATTCTTTAAATCCATCAATAACTATACAAGTGAAACCACTTGATAAGTAATAATACATATCTTCATATGTTTTAATTGTTTTAAGTTTACTATTATATATTGAGTCTTTTAGATTTATATATATATTTTAAAAAGATTTTCAAAAAAACTTGTTTCTTTTGCTACTTTAACAATCGATTTAACTAAAAAATTACTAATTTTATCATCACTAGAAACACTTTCAAAGTATATATATCCAACTTTCTTATACATAATATTAATAGTTCTAGTATTTAAATCAGGGCTATTACCACTAATGTTTTTAATTTGCTTAAATACTTTATTAACTTTATTATCTATTACCATAAAAACCTCCAAACTATTATAATTATGTATAAATATAGATAATTTATACAAAATATGTTATAATTTAACAGGTGATAAGTATGTTTAATGAACAATTTTTAAGAATAGCTGCAATGACATTAACAAGCTTTATTTTTGTTGCTTGTGTAATACCTTATATTAAAAAGATTGCTATTCATGTAGGAGCTTTAGATATTCCAAATAAAAGAAAAGTTCATACACATCCAATGCCTCGTTTAGGAGGATTAGGAATTTATTTAGGATTTTTATTAGGCTATATGCTATTTGGTGAACCTAGTTCTATTATGAATTCTATATTAATTGGTAGTTTTATTATTGTAATAACTGGAGTAATAGATGATATTAAACCATTAAAAGCAAGTGTTAAATTTATAGGACAATTAATTGCAGCTTGTATAGTTGTATTTTATGGTGGCCTTGTAATGTATAATATTACGGCTTTTGGTATTAATTTAGAATTTGGTATATTTGCTCATATCCTAAGTATATTTTTTATACTAGGCTGTGTAAATTGTATTAATCTTATTGACGGATTAGATGGACTAGCCGGAGGAATAAGTGCAATATTCTTTATGACTATTGGAATAATTGCTACTATTCAAGGTAAATTTGGTCTTGATTCAGTATTAACATTTGTAATGTTAGGTAGTTGTTTAGGATTCTTAGTACATAATTTTTATCCAGCTAA
>DAOPJC010000129.1:0-2376 GCA_035399485.1 Bacilli bacterium | reverse complement strand
CATATTTTAAACTTGTGTTTTTATTTGATGTCTACTCAGTGGGATGCATTTCATAAAACCAAGTGTTTTTTTATTTACTTAATACCATTTGTTTATTATTATTTTTTATTGTTATAGTATTCAAGAAACTTTCTAAATTATTGAAGTCTTCCTCTTTAATATCTTCAATTCTATCCTTTACAATGTCAAAATTTTTAATATTTTTATAATAAAATGTATTATCTATAGAAGGTCCAGCCATTAAATCTTCAACCTTATCAATACCTATTAATTCTTTATATCCTAAAGCATTGAAAGATAAAACATCCATTCTAATTGCAAATATATCCCTTAAATTTTTTTCATTTACTGTGCCATTATATAAACTATATATTCTTTCAATTTTATTATCTCCAGTTATTAAATCATATATATATGAAATATCATTATCATTAAGTAATACCTTTGCTTGATAAGTACCATAAGTATTATTATTCAAAAGAATATTTAAGTTAGTTTTGATAAATTTAGTGCTATCTTTTAATTTATTAATATCAACATTTTCATCTATTTCAAATTCTTTATCAAAAGCATATCTTCTTGATTTTAAACTACTTAATACCCTATTTCTATCATCATAAAAATAACTATATACTTTATCAATAGTTTCAATAATACAACCTTTAGGTCTATTTTCTTTAGATATCTCATTTACTGTAATATTTTTTTCTTTAGAATATGTATTAGGTAAATTTACAAATATAACTTTATCAATATTACTCTTTTTAGTTTTAATTAAGATACTATTTTTTGAAAAACTAACAATAGTAATGTTACCCAATTTATCCTTAAATATTAATTCTTTATCATTAGTTTCAACAAAAGATGAATCTTTAATTACATCATCAAATATATAATTATATTTTTTAAATAAGAAAGAAATTCTTTTTAAACCATGCATATAATAATCCTCCAAAACATTATAAGTGATATTATAGCATTAAAAATATAAAAAAGAAACTACTAAATATTACTATTTAATAGTTTTACTTTTTGTGCTTATAAGTTCTGATTTTGCTATTGAAGTTTCTTGTATCATTAACTTATATGATTCCAACATAGATTTATATAAGTTCTTACCATCTCTAGCATAATTATCTTTATCTTGTCTTAATGTTCTTTCATCAAAATGATTAAGTCTAGCATTTTCAGCAAATGCTAAATTACCTAAATTACCTAATATTTTATATAAATTTTCTAAATGATTTCTATCTTTATATTTATTTATAAGTTCATTAACAAAATTTTCTTTTAATACATCATGGCAAAATCTTTGAATGTTTTCCGTTCCATAATAGGTTTCAATAAATTTTAAAGCATATGGTTCATATATAGAATAATTAATCAAAGAGGAATTATATTTTACTGTTGGGATTGAAGTAGAATATACTTTAACCTCTTTTTTAAATAATTTGTAATCATGTTTATGCTTTACCATTTGTTGAGCAATATATTGTGCTCCAAAATCATCTAATAAATTTAATCCATATAAAACTTGTCTATATTCTTTAGCATCTTTATAATTATCAAATTTAGCTCTATCCTCAGCATTCATAAAAGAAGATATCTTATTTTTTAAATTAAATGAACTTTCTTTTTGAAAACATTCTTCATATATTCCACTTATTGCATGTGTAAGTTCATGAAATAATACGCAATCATTAAAATAATCAGGCTTATCTTTTGCATTTAACATGTTTTCATTTTATTTTATATATATATGATCAGCATTACTACTAATTTGTATAATTTTAGGTATATTATTATCAATAGTAAAAGTAACTTTCTCTAATCTTTCAACTACTCTTTTTAAATTAGTAGCATCAAAAATATTTAACATAACCCCAAGTTTAATGTATTCTTGAATTCTAGGATCTAATTTACTTATTCTTTCTATCATATTAACCCTACTCTCTAAACCTATTTTATCACATATGCAATAAAAAAGTAAAAAACTTATTATAGTTTTTTACTTCTTTTTATGATTTCATCATCAAGTTTAGCTAAATTATGAGTAATATCCATACATACTTTCAACTCATTAGCAAAGAAATTATTTGAGCCTATTTTTGATGTATTAATAATGTTAATAATACTTTCTTCATTACATAATACTTTTTCAACATATACTTTTTTAAAATCATCATTTAATTCATATATTTCTGCATTTCCTTTATCATCATTATCTAAAAAAACAGTTAATGCATTACCTTCAAATTTATTAAGAACTGTTTCAAAATATTCTTTTTCACATTCAGAATTACTTAACAAATCATCATCATATTTACCAATTTCCATCTTAATCATATTTTTTTCTTTTAATTCTTTCATAATTTC
>DAOPJC010000128.1:0-2403 GCA_035399485.1 Bacilli bacterium | reverse complement strand
ACTTGGAATTGATGCAAATATTAACGAAGAAACTATTGATAATTATCTAAATAGAAGTGATAGTGTATATATGGATATGAGAATGTTAATAGATATTGCTGATTATGAAAGTATTGGTGGTGATTCTTATTTATCTGGTTTTATAGATGGATTTGAAGTAATGCCTTTACCTTATATAGTAACAGTAACAGGATTACCAGAGGAAGTAGGAGATACATACTCAGGCGATACATTGTTTTCTATTAATGAAGATGGTAATTATATTGCTGATTATGAAGAATCACTTGATATATTAGAATTTTATTTTCCAAAAGATAAATATATATTCTTAATGTGTGGTGGTGGAGGTTATGCTGGAATGATGAAAGCGTTACTTGTATCATTAGGTTGGGATGAAGATAAAATATATAATGTAGGGGGTTACTGGTATTATGCTGGTGATAATAATATAGAAGTTAAAAATGAAGATGGTAGTTATGACTTTTGGAAAGTAACTTATCATGATATAGATTTTGAAAGTTTGACTGAAGTATGATAAAGAAATTATTAATTATAGTAATACCTTTATTATTAATATCAGCAATACTAATTTATACTATTTTAAAAGTAAATCCTTTTTATTTAGAAGATGAGTATTACGAAGGAAATACTTTTATAGAAATAGATAGTTATACATTTAATGAATTAGAAAGTAATGATGAATCTTTTGCTATATTTATATGTCAACAAAGTTGTTCAACTTCTAATGAATTTGAAGTATTATTGACTGAATTTATGGAAGAGAATAATATCATTATATATAAAATGAATTTTTCAGAAATAGAAAACACTTCTATTAGTGATGATTTAGAATATTATCCATCAGTAATGTTATATAAAAATGGTTCTTTAGTTACATTTTTAGATGCTGCTAAAGATTCACATATTAAGTACTACGAAAATATAGATGATTTTAGTATTTGGTTTTACAAATATGTATTAGAAAAGAAAAATAGTTAATTTTTCTTTTTATTATATAATTATATATATAATAAAATTTATTTTAAATATAAAGTGGAGTACAATTTAATTTAGGTTGTATTTAGGTTGTATTGAGACCATTAATTAACATCAACTTACATTAAGTAACATTAATAAACATCAAGAAACATAAGGGAACATTAACTATCATTAACTTACGTGGGCATTTCAATTCAGCCCCCTGAAGAGACCAATCTTCTTTAATTATTTCATTTATGATATAATTAATTTATAAATTATGAAGTATAGAGGTGTTAAAGATGAATGAAGCTAAAGAAGTAATTGATAAATTTAATGAAGAAAGAGGATGGGATAAATTTCATACCCTAGAAAACTTAGCTAAATCTATTTCTATTGAAGCAGGTGAATTATTAGAATGTTTTCAATGGGATAATAATTTTGATAAACAAGAATTAGTAGAAGAACTTGCTGATGTACAAGCATATTGTATTATGCTTGCAGAGGGTTTAGATGTTGATCTAGAACAAATAGTTTTAGATAAATATAAAAAGAATGCAGCAAAGTATCCAGTAGAAAAAGCTAAAGATAAGAGTACTAAGTATAATAAATTATAAATTGATAAATAGAAATAGATTAATTCTATTTCTTTTTTTTGGTGTCAACATAGTGTAATTTTTTTACTGAGTAATTAATATTTAAATATTATTATGGTATACTAAAATAGTAGGTTGTGGTAAAAATGAAAAGAAAAGGATTTACATTAGTAGAGTTATTAGCGGTTATATTAGTACTTGGAATTATTGCTTTAATATCAGTACCAATTGTAACTAATATAATAAAGGAATCAAAAATAAAAGCTGCTCAAGCAACTACTTATAATTATGTTAAAGCTATTGAAGATGAAATGGCTTTAAAGATGCTTGATAGAACTAATCCAGCAGTTAATAGTTTTAATAATAATACAAGTACTAAAAAACTATTTATTGGTAAAGATTCAATTTTAGATAATCTAAAAGTACAAGGTCAAAAACCAACAAGTGGAATAATAACTTTAGATGAAGATAATAGTATTAAACAAGCTGATTTATGTGTTAATAACTATTATGTTATGTATAAAAGTGGTAAAGCTAAAGTAGTAGGTAATGAATGTGATTTTAGAATTGAATCTAGTTTAACATATAAAATTGCTGATGATATTAATGATAAAATAGGTAATAATGAATGTGCTAATAATAATGGAACATATAGTGATAAATGTTATTTTACTGGTGATAGAAATAAGATAACTACTAATAAGATTTTATATACAGGTTTAATATGGGATATTATTGGTATTGAACCAAATGGTGATTTAAAGCTTATTTCTGAACAACCCCTAACTTCATTATCATGGGGTGATTATAGTAGTTTAAAAAGTAGTTA
>DAOPJC010000127.1:0-2420 GCA_035399485.1 Bacilli bacterium | reverse complement strand
CATTTGCGACTATTACAGAAGAAAATAATTATGTAAGACCAAAATTAAATAATGATAAAATTTTAGATATTATTGATAATAGACATCCAGTAGTAGAAAAAGTTTTAGATAATGGTATGTTTGTACCTAATGATATAAAAATGGATAATAAGACTGATATATTACTTATTACAGGCCCTAATATGGCTGGTAAGAGTACTTATATGCGTCAAGTTGCAATTACAGTAATAATGGCTCAAATAGGTTGTTTTGTTCCTGCTAAAGAAGCAAATCTTCCAATATTTGATGCTATATTTACACGTATTGGAGCTAGTGATGATTTAGTAAGTGGAGAATCTACATTCATGGTAGAAATGTTAGAAGCAAATAATGCTTTATTAAATGCAACTTCTAATTCTTTAATACTATTTGATGAATTAGGCCGTGGAACTGCTACTTTTGATGGTATGGCTCTTGCTCAATCAATAATTGAGTATATAAGTGAAAATATAAAAGCTAAGACTTTTTTCTCAACACATTATCATGAATTAACAGACTTAGAAAATAATTTAAAAGGTCTTAAAAATATTCATGTTAGTGCATATGAAGAAAATGGAAATATTACTTTCTTACATAAAATTAAAGAAGGCTCTGTTGATAGAAGTTATGGTATATATGTAGCTAAACTTGCTAATATGCCAGATAATTTAATTAAAAGAGCTGATCAAATACTTAAAGTATATGAAAATAAAGAATTAAAAAGAGATATAAAAATACAAGAATCTTTACCTTTAGATGAATTAATTGATAATAAGAGTAAAATAGAAGAAGAATTAGATAAAATTAATTTACTTGAAACTACACCACTTGATGCTTTAAATATATTATATAAATTAAAGGAAGAAATTAAATGATAAATATTACAAGAAGAGAATGTCATAATTTTTCTGATTGTCATCAATATCAATATGAGATATATAAAGATGATAAACATATATGTTTTTATCAAGCTGGTAGTAGAGATTTAATAATGTCATTTAATTCTATGAATGAAGATAATTTAATAAAAATTACTAAAGATGATTATCTAATCTATAAGATAGTAGAAAAATTATATAACAATATTGTTAATATGGAAGTATATAAAGAAAGAATGATTGAGTTTTCTTCTTATAAATATATAATTGATTGTTATAAGAAAGATCTTACAAATATTTATGATGGTAAAAGTATTATATGGAAAAGTGATGCTCCAATTGAAGATAATACAAAGTTATATAATTATCTAACAATAACAAAGGAAAAAGATGAATATGATTTAATCTTTACTAGTGATATGAGTAAAAAGAATATTGTGATAGAATTTAATACAGATAGAAGTAGATATCATGCATTTGTATGGGAATTCTATCAATTACTAAATGATTTAGAAAATATTACTGAGCCATTTAGACAAATAGAAATGGATGAATATTTAAATAATAAAAAATTAATAAAGAAATAAGGTGAATTTATGAATGTAGTTGATATTAAGAATCCTAAGTTTTTAAAGAAAATGAAAAAAAGAGAATTAATTAGATTAAGTGATGATATAAGACAATTTTTAATAGATAATATATCTAAAACTGGAGGACATTTATCTTCTAATTTAGGTGTTGTAGATCTTACAATTGCAATTCATAAAGTTTTTGATTCTCCTAAGGATAAAATTATTTTTGATGTAGGACACCAAAGTTACACACATAAAATATTAACAGGTAGAGCAAATGAATTCGATACACTTAGAAAGTATAATGGTTTATCTGGATTTCAAAAAAGAAATGAAAGTATATATGATTCTTATGAAGCTGGACATTCTTCAACAAGTTTAAGTGCTGCTTTAGGATTTGCTTTAGCTCGTGATTTAGATCATAAAAAATATAATGTTATTGCGGTTATAGGTGATGGTTCTATAGGTAATGGATTAGCTTATGAAGCATTAAATCATATTGGTAGTTTAAATACTCCATTAATAGTAATATTAAATGATAATGAAATGAGTATTTCTAAAAATGTTGGAGCTGTTCATAATATTTTAGATAAAATTCGTAGTAATAATAATTATAATCATGTTAAAGGTAATACTAAAACTATATTAGAAAAAATTCCTTTAATAGGAGGTTCTTTACATAAAGGTATAAGTCTAGTAAAAGAATCTATGAAAAAGATTTATATGAAAGATGGATATTTATTTGAAGAATTTGGTTTTGATTATTATGGACCAATAAATGGGCATGATTATACAGAAATGCTTGCTTATTTAGAACTTGCTAAAAAAGCTAATAAACCTGTATTACTTCATGTAATAACTGAAAAAGGGAAAGGTTTTCCTTATGCTGAAGAAGATTTAGAAGGTATTTGGCATGGTGTTACGCCTTTTGATCCTTCAACAGGAAAAATCA
>DAOPJC010000126.1:0-2464 GCA_035399485.1 Bacilli bacterium | reverse complement strand
GATGTTTCAAAAGAATTATGTGGAGGACCACATGTAAAAAATACTAGTGAGTTAGGAACTTTTAGTATAAAAAAAGAAGAAGCTTCATCAGCTGGTGTAAGAAGAATAAAAGCAATATTAAAATAATACATATTTATATTATTTTTTTGTGACTATATTGTTCTTGATAAAACTAATAAAAAATGTTAAAATAAAGTTGTATTCATATTAGGGGTGATATAAATGGGATTTGGAGAAACAAAGGTTTATAATGTAAAGGATATTGAAGAAGCTAATATTGTTGCAGTTACTAAAGAAGTGGCTGATATATTAGAAGAAAAGGGATATGATCCAATTAATCAAATAGTTGGTTATTTAATGAGTGGTGATCCTGGATATATTTCAAGTTATAAAGATGCTCGTAAAAAACTTACAAAAATAGATAGAACTAAAGTTTTAGAAGTAATAGTAAGAGAATTCGTAAAATAATGCGTTATTTTGGATTTGATTTAGGTACACGTACTTTAGGTATTTCTATTAGTGATGATACTAAAACAATAGCGACTGGGCTTATGACTCTACGTTTTGATGATAGTGATTATGATTCAATATTACCAAAGATAGAAGAGCTTCTAAAAGAATATAAAGTTGAAAAGATAGTTTTAGGTTTACCAAAGAATATGAATAATACTATAGGTGATAGAGCATTAACAACAATGGAATTTCAAAAGAAATTAATGGATAAATTTAATATTGAAGTTATACTTCAAGATGAAAGATTATCTACAGTTGCAGCTCATAATTATTTAATAGAAGCAGATATGTCTAGAAAGAAACGTAAAAAAGTAGTTGATAAAATGGCTGCTAATATAATACTTCAAACATATTTGGATATAGAGAAGGGAAGAAAATAATATGGAAGAAAAAATGACTTTTAAAGCAATTAATAATGAAGGACAAGAAGTAGAATGTGAAGTACTATTTACATTTGAATCAGAAGAAACTAAAAAGAATTATATGGTATATACTGATAATACAACTGATGAAGAAGGGAATATTAAAGTGTATGCATCAATTTATAACCCTGAAAAACCAGAAAGTGAGTTAATTCCAATTGAATCAGATTCTGAATGGAAAATTATTGAAACAATATTAGAACAAATTCAAAATGAAGTAAAGGATGAAAGTGCTTCTAACTAGCACTTTTTTAATGTAGTATGAAATTAATTAGTAAGATTATATTAATAATAGTTAGCTGTTTGATACTTATAGGCATTACAATAATTACAGCTTACAATATTAATATTGGAGCAGTAGATAAAAAAAATAAGAATACTATTAACTTTGAAGTAACTGAAAATAGTACTTATTCTAATTTAGGTGATGAATTATATAAAGCTGGTTTAATTAAATCTAAAACATTTTATAAGATTTATGTAAAACTAAATAAACCAAGTAATTTACAAAAAGGTATTTATGCTTTAAATAAATCTATGAGTTTAAAAGAAATAATAAATAGTTTAGGTAAAGGTTCTACATATAATCCTTATATAGTTTCAATAACTATTAAAGAAGGATATAATATTCGTAAAATTGCGTCTATTATAGATGAAAAAACTGATAATTCTTATGATGATGTTATGAATAAAATTACTGATAAAAAGTATATTAATACTTTAATAAATAAATATTGGTTTTTAAGTACTGATATTACAAATGCTGATATTTATTATCCATTAGAGGGATATTTATTTCCAGAAACATATCAAATTTCAAGTAAAAATACTGTAGAAGAAATATTTGAAATTTTATTAAATCAAATGGATAAGATATTAACTAAGTATAAAACAGATATACAAAATAGTAGCTATACTATAAATCAAATTGTTACACTAGCGTCTATTATAGAATTAGAAGCAGGTAATGCTAATGATCGTGCTGGTGTAGCTGGTGTATTCTATAATAGAATTAAAGGTAATTGGTCTTTAGGTAGTGATGTTACAACTTATTATGCTAATAAAATAGATGATTTTAAACATTCACTTACTAAAACTGAATTAAATAGTTGCAATAATAAATATAATACTAGATGTTCTACATATAAAGGTTTACCAGTTGGACCAATATCAAATCCAAGTGAAGAATCTTTAAAAGCAGCCATTAATCCAACAAGTCATAATTATTATTACTTTGTTGCTGATGGTAGTGGTAAAACATATTTAAATACTAATAGTACAGGGCATAATAATACTATTACAAAATTAAAAAAAGAAAATAATTGGTGTGCATAAAATGACTTTTTAAAGTCATTTTTTTATTTACATGGTATAATACTGAGTATGGGAAGTGATTTCATGACAATTAATGATATGGAAGAATATGCTAAAATAAATAATGTACCTATTATGGAAATTGATGGTATAGAATTTTTAACTAAATATATAAAAGATAATAATATAAAAAATATATTAGAAATTGGTACTGC
>DAOPJC010000125.1:0-2522 GCA_035399485.1 Bacilli bacterium | reverse complement strand
AAGTATTATCAGAGTATTAAAAATAAATTCTATTATAAGTATATTACATGATAAAGGAATGTTAGAAAATCCTAATTATAATATTATAAGTTATGTACATCAAAATAATAGTCTAAAAGCTTTAGGAAATATATTATCAAATATAACAATTTTTAATAAACTTTATATAAATCAAAGATCATCTACACAAGCAATGAAAGATGCATTATTAAATTTTGGTACACAGATGAAGTTAGAAAATTTTGTACCAGATGGTAATATGTATAATCCTTCTTATGTTGTGGCAGCTAAAGTTATAAACTCAAGTGGTAAAAAAGGTATTGAACAAACTGCTTCTATAAATAAATTTTTTGCTTTAGCAAATCAATTTAATCTTAAATTAAAACCAGAACAAGTTATATGGGCTTTTACTACAGCTAAAGATGATAAATCTGCTGTAAAAAAAATATATGATAATTATGGTGCAATGGTAGATAGTTATGTAGATGGTGAATTAATAGAAAATAATAAAAGATCTATAGAATTTATTGGTAATATCCTTGGGATGTTTGCAGATGCTGCTAAAGATCCTATCCCAAATGCTTTAGGATTTAATGAAGTAAATACTTCTGTAGCATTATCAATGATTGGGTTAGGACTACCTTTAGAATTTGTATTAGGTTTTAATTTTATTGGTTCAATAAGAAATGCTGTAGCAAATATGCAAGCAGCCAGCTATGGTATCACAGAAGATATTAATATAAAAACTGTGTATTTTAGCAATATACTAGAAGAACAAATAACAAAATTAAAATTAAAAGATCCAAGTATTATTATATATGATATAGAAAATATTGATCCTGATAAATTACAAATAAATTGGAAAGCTCCTGAGGGAGATGGCATATCTCCACAAGATATTCTTAAAAATACATTATTACCTTCTGATATTGGTTATACTGTATCTTATGATGAGAAAGTATTAAGCCCTGAAGCGCAAGAGTTTATATTATTAAACATGTATAAAGCTCAAGTACAACAAATAGGTAAAATACTTCCTATTAATGGTGCAACATCTGGATTAATGAAGTCGTTAAATCCTGATACATTAACATTAGATAAGATAACAACTACCATTGAAGATTTAAAAGCCAAAAAAGAAGATAGTATATTTACAGATGATTCAATTGATAGATTATTTGCTGATGATAAAGTATTTAATGTATTAACAGAAATAGTCGATGATTTATCAAATCAGTTAGATAAAATGTTTATTGAAAGGTCTCCTATGTTTAAAAGTCTTGTTAGAAGTTTTAGTAGATTTTATGATACAGGACAAGAAGTGGCAAACAGATTTATTGGATTTTTAGCATTAAGGTCTTACTTAAATAATTATATGATAAAAGAAGCTAATGATCCTAATATAAACGATTATTATAAACAGTATATTAGTAAAGATCAAGATAATCTTAAAAAAGCATTTTCTATATATGGAATGTATGATACAGCTTTTATAGAAGAACTAAAACAAATGAAAGCTAAATATCCAGATAATGAATTTTTATCTTTATTGCATGTTGATAAAACAGGAAATCCAATTTATATAAATGGAAAAATTGTAAATCAACAAAATATTCGTATCTTTGCAACAACAAAATTAAAAAATTCAGAATACTTGAGTAAAGTAAATAATGATATGCAATTTTTATTTAAAAATGAAAGTATTGATGTAAGATTGTTTATGAATAATTTATTCTTTAAAGAGTTAGTAAGAACAGGTATGCAACCAAATGTTACAGGTCAATTTTTAAATTATTTTCCTGAAATGTTATCAAAAGTATCACAACCAATTGATAGTTTAATGGAACTTTTGATTAATCCTGATACTAAAAGAGATACTATTATTAATACTATGAAAGAATTGTACAATATAAATTCTGAAAAAGAATTAGAGGTATTATTTACAGATTTAGTAGCTCAAATGATTAATGGTATTAATCCTAATAATGTAAACTTTAAAGATAGAGGTGATATTAATTTAATTAAGATAAGAACAGCTTTCCCAAATTATACTATAGATCAAATAGTAAATATGGCTCGTACTATATTTGGTAACTCAATTCAAATTGTAGATAATGCAGTATTTATTCCATTATCAAACTATAATAAAAATAATATAGAATTAAATTTTGATTTTTCTACTGATTATATAAAAGAGAATAGTGGTGCAATTTCATTATTAGCATCAAGAATGAATGTAGTTTATGATAATATAGAAAAATCATTTATATTTCCACCTATAATGAAAATTAACAAACAAGTATTTGTAATTAGCAAGATAGATGGTATAACTACTACTATTGGTAAAAATTTAGTAGAATCATTCACACAAGGAAAAGAATTTGATTTAAAAGGTAATAAAGCAGAATACGCTGTCTTTGATATCCCAGTTAATAAAAATATCATATCTAATCCTGTACATTTTACATTACAAGATATGATAGATTTACGTAATGCTGCTACTAATAAGATTAGTACTTCTA
>DAOPJC010000124.1:0-2536 GCA_035399485.1 Bacilli bacterium | reverse complement strand
AAGGCTCTTCAATTGAATTATCATGTGATGGTCCATTAAGAGAACCATATATAGCTTATCAACAAGGTTCACTTACATATAAATATGGTAAATTAGCAGTTATAAATGCTGTTAATGAATTTAATACTAGTTTTTAACTAGTATTTTTTTGTGTCAATGTATGCTAAAATAAAATAGGTGATAGAAGTATGTGGTTAGTTTATGCAATATTAACATTTTTATTTTGGGGAATAGCTGATCTATTCTATAAAAAAAGTAATAATAATAAAGATCAATATAGTCATTTAAAGACAGGTATAATTGTTGGTATAGTTATGGGAATTCATGCTACATTCTATCTTATTTTAAATAATTGTAATATTTCAATTATAGAATTAATTAAATATTTACCAGTATCTTTGTGTTATATTTTATCTATGATAATAGGTTATAAAGGCTTAAAATATATAGAATTATCAATTAGTTCTCCAATTCAAAATTCATCTGGAATAATAACTTCAATTTTATTATGTATAATCTTTAAAATTGATTTATCTTTATTAGAAAAAATAGGAATATTAATAGTTTTTGTAGGAATATTATTTCTTTCTATTACAGAGTTTAAAAAAGATGGTATTAATAAAAAAGATTTAATTAAAAACTTAAAAATTCAAATAATTTTTTTCCCAATAATATATTGTATTATTGATGGATTAGGGACTTTTTTAGATTCTATATACTTAGATCAATTAAAGATAGTTAGTGAAAATACAGCTTTACTAGCATATGAATATACTTTCTTAATATATGGGATTGTTTTATATTTATATTTGAAGTTTATAAAAAAAGAAAATATACATATATTAAAAGAAACTAATAAGATAAAAGCTGCTGTATTTGAGACATTAGGCCAATTTACTTATGTATTTGCGATTATATCTCATTCAGTAATAACAATTCCAATAGTGTCTTGTTATAGTGCTTTATCTGTATTATTATCAAGAATATTTTTAAAAGAAAAACTTAATATCTTTTATTATATAGGTATAATAATAATATTTATAGGAATAATCATTCTAAGTATAAGTGAAGCATTATAATCTAAATTATGTTATAATTTAAGAGGTGGTAATATGATTGATATATTTTATAATCAAATCGTTAAAGAAGCTTTAACAGGACGTATTGATTGCTTTGCTATATATAATATTATCTTTAATGTTGAAATAGAAGGCGTAACTTACATTGCAAGTAATAATAATGAAAATTTAATAATTCCTACTTTATATATAAATAATAAAGAAGAATTTGATAAAAAATTAACAGAATATGTGATACTTGCAAAGGAATTTTATAATAGCGATAATTATTATGAAGAAATAAAAGATAATGATGCAATGATAGAAAAAACAATCATGACTTTATTGTGGGCTAATGCCACTTACGAGGATTTTAATAACCCAATTAACTTTATACAAAAAAGAATTGATTTCATAAAAAATAATATATCAATAGATGATGAAATATATAATGAAACATTAGATTGTAATATAAAATATAAAACTAATATATGTAAGGTAGGTAATGAAACACCTTATAAATTTAATGCTACTATATTTAAAGAGAATAATGAATATCAATTACCAGCTATATACTTTGGTATATCTAATAATGAATTATATATATATGCAATACAAAGTACTAAAACTGAACCAGATAAATTTCAAAAGAATATTAATAGAAAATTATATAAAGTAGATGAAAATTTTGATGTAAAAAATGATACATATGAAAATTATGATTCTGGTAATTTAAAAGATATTAGTTCTAGTTTTTTATTAGTAAGTAATATTTTTATAGGTTTAATGAAAGAATATGATATAAATAAGATTATAATTTCTTCTATATTAATAGAAAGATGGAATTCAAAAGAAACATACTATAAATATAAAATAGACCATACAAAAGAAGGTAAAGAAGAATTACAAGAAAACTATGATAAAGAACATCAAAGAATTCAAAAAAATTTAACAGAAAAGTTATTAAGAACATTTAGAAGATTAGAATATCATCATACTGGAATTAATACTTTATCATATCCATATGAATTTGATTCTAATATGGTGTTTAGTTTAGATAAAGTAGATGAATGTAATAATGAATTGTTAAATGAAACTTTTAATATAAAAAGTAATACTAAAGGAAATAGGTGATACCATGAATGTAATTGATTATATTAATAAATATGGAGATTATAAATTTGAACAAGTTGATATTAATGAAATAGATAAACTTATATTTTCAATAATTTCTTATGTTGATTTTAAAGGAATAATTCCTAGCAATGGTACTAAAATTACTTTAGAAGAAGCAGGTTATATCTTTTTTAATAATAATACTAAAAAAGATATAAGAAATAATATTCTAGCAGTTAGATTTGCAATAGGAGTATTAGATAAATTAAGAAAGAAAGATAGATATAAAGATTTATTTTTATATAATTATGTATATATTGGTGATGAAAATCAACAATTTGCGGCTTTATCAATTGATTTAG
>DAOPJC010000123.1:0-2636 GCA_035399485.1 Bacilli bacterium | reverse complement strand
ACCAACTGCTGGATGAACAACTACTCCATTAGCTTTATTTACTACTATTACATCATCATCTTCATAAACAATATCTAAATCCATCTTTTCTGGTTGTGCAGTTATTTCTTCTTCTACATAATTTATTTCTATTTCATCATTAATTCTTGTTGTATATCCAGTTTTTACTTTAGAACCATTTACTAAAATATTCCCATTTTTAATTAAAGTCGCTATTTTGGTTCTTGTATATTCTGTGATAGTTGCTAATACTACATCTAATCTATTATTAGCATTTTCTTCACTTATTACTATTTTCATTCTTCTCACCTCTTATTATTAAAATTATTAATACTATTATGGAGCATACTATTGCGATATCAGCAAAATTAAAGACTGGAAAATCATAATTAAATATTTTTATATCTAAATAATCTATTACACTATTTCTAAATATTCTATCTATAAAATTACCTAATACTCCTCCAAATAGTATTCCATATATAATTATTTCTATTTTATTTAATACTTTATTTTTTATAAAATATTTATAAAATAAATAAGTTAATATAATTCCTAATATAATTAATATGAAAACATTTCCTGAAAGAATACTAAAAGCAGCTCCAGTATTATTTACATAAGTAATATTAAAATTTTTAAATATTCTTATGCTTTCAAATAATTCTAACTTATTAATTATAATATACTTTATTAATTGATCTATTCCTCCAATTACAAGTGCAATTAGTAAGATAAATTTATTTTTTGATTTCAAATTAATCACCTTGATATATTATATCATATTTAATCTTTAATAAAAATAAAAACTGTCATAGACAGTTCTTATCTTATTTATTGGCATCTAATTTTGCTTTTAAAGCTTCAACATCAACATTATTTGATAAATAATATAATAATGTTAAGATTGTTTCTCTTAATCCTTTGATTTGATCATTAATTAATTTTAAATAATCATCATCACTCATATTAGCATCTTTAACAACATCATAATTTTTAAATTTGATTTCTGTTGGTAAAGAATAAGCTTTTTTTGCTTCTTCTAATAATAATATTAATTTATTGAATTCTGAATCTACTTCATTTCTTTTTTGATTAATGTCCATATTGTTCCATTCTGTTTCCATATTAATCTCCTATTCTACAGTTATTTCTATGCGATAACGTATGTATTTATTTCTTGTAATACTAATCTTTTTATTACCAACAGTTGTTGATAAACTAAGATTTGCATTTATTATATCATAAAGTTCTCCATAGTCATCAATTTTTCCAGTTTTTGTTCTAACTATTATTGAGTATGTTCCTTTTTCTAAATCTTTTAAATCTATTGAAGCTTTATACCATGCTTTAGTTTTATCTAAACCATCATCAACTTTTAAAGCAATTTTATATGGCCCATCTGTAATACTTCCAACATTGGTATTTAAATAATTTACTTTAGTAGAAATATTTTCTAATGATAAATATCTTTCAACATTGGTATTCTTACTATAATCACCACCAACATTATGTGATGAAGCAGTAATATTTAATTTAGAGCCTTCTAATTTAATATCATATAATTGATTATACATATTATCAATAGTTGGATTATTTACACTAGTAACTAATCCATTTTCTCTTACTAATAATTCTATTGATAATTCTTTATTAAAGAAATTAGTTCTAAATTGATATCCGGCTTTATTGATGTTAAATTTTGATGATACTTTTTCATTAAAGAATGGATTTTTTAATAATACTTTTGATTCAAAGTTTTCACAACGAGCTCTTACATATACATTATAATCACCAGTTGGTATATCAGTTAAATCTAAATCTTCATTAAACCAAGAACCTGTATTTGTATATCCATCACTATTTGGAGCCGCAAATGGATAATTAGAAGTTAATCTTGATAAATCTTTAATTATTACATTCTTAGTTATTTGGTTTTCAAAAATTATACTATATTTAATTTTTTTGTCTGCTGTATTATTTATACCTTTAATAATTAAGAATCCTCTAAATGATACTTTTTTACTATCATTATTATATAGTAATTGATCTAAATAGAAAATACTATCTTTATTAGCATATGCTCTTTCTTCAACTTCAACATTTATTGTTTTTGTAACTGTTTGATTAATTGAATCTTTAACAGTATAAGTAATAGGATATACTCCTACTTTTGTAGTATCAACACTTCCTGATACAGTTATTTTTGAAGTGATATCTCCATCTTCTTTATCAGTTGCTTTTACATTACTTAAAGCATTAAATGAATCATCTAAATATATTGTTGAATCACTTGCTTCAATTACTGGTTTTTGATTTACTACAACTTGTACTACCCTAATTTTTTCTGAAGTAATATTTTGTGAATTTGTCGCTTTATATACTACTCTATATTCTCCTAAAATATTAGTATTTACTGGATTAGATGAAACCTGTAATTTATTTGTTATATTTCCATCATGTGTATCAGTAACAGTTACTCCTATACTAGGATCAAATGTAGTATATTGTGGTATTTCAATTAATTCTGTTTCAATTATTGGAGCTGATGTTGGATTTACTGTTAAAGTAATTTCTTTATTTACACTAAAGTTACTGCTATCAGTAACAGTATAATTAATTTTATATGTTCCAAC
>DAOPJC010000122.1:0-2682 GCA_035399485.1 Bacilli bacterium | reverse complement strand
GATAAAATAGATACTTGTGTATTACAAAATAGTAGAATAATTAATTTAACAAATAATAAATGCCAAATTAAACCTAATTTATTTATTGATGAATATAATGTAGAAGCAAGTCATTCTGCCTATATAGGTGGATTTAGTGCTGATGATATGTTTTATTTAAATAGTAGAGGAATTAATGAATTAGATGCTTTAAAACTTCTAATTAATGGTTTTTTAACAAAAGATATGCCAAAATATTTAGTTACTAGAATTAAACGTAATATTAATAAATATTGGAGGTGATAAAATGAATCGTGAAGATTTTAATATGCTAAGTAATGATATTATCTATTTTGATAATGCTGCTACTACACTTAAACCAAAAGTATTAGGTGAAGTAATATCAGATTATTATAATAATTATACTTCTAATATTCATAGGGGAGATTATGATATTAGTTTAAAAGCTGAAAGTATGTATGAAAATACAAGAACTAAAGTAGCAAATTTAATTAATGCCAATAATAAAGAAATAGTATTTACTAGTGGAGCAACAGATAGTTTAAATAAAATAATTTTTGGTTATTTTAAAGATTATTTAAAAGAAGATGATGAAGTATTAACTACAAGATCTGAACATGCTTCATTAATACTACCATTCTTTGAATTAGCTAATACAAATAAAATTAAAGTTAATTATATTAAATTAGATGATGAATATAAAGTAACTCTAGAAAATGTAAAAAATTCAATTACAAGTAAAACTAAAGTTATCGCATTAGCTCATATTACTAACGTTATTGGTGATATAAGACCAATAAAAGAAATAATTGAATCTGCTCATAAAAATAATATTTTAGTTATTATTGATGGTGCTCAATCAGTACCACATATAAAAATTGATGTTAAAGATTTAGATGTTGATTTTTTAGCATTCTCTGCTCATAAGATGTTAGGACCAACAGGTTTAGGAATTTTATATGCTAAAGAAAATTTATTAGAGAATACTAAACCTATTATATTTGGTGGTGGTATGAATGCTAGCTTTGAAGATACTACTGATCGTGTATATAGTGATATTCCTAATAGATTAGAAGCTGGAACTCCTAATATTGCAGGTGTTATTGGATTTGGAAAAGTAATTGATTATATTAATGAAATAACATTAGATAAAATTAATGAATATGAAAATTCATTAAAAAATTATATGATAGAACAATTAGAAAAAAATCCTAATATTACTATATATAATAAAAATAGTGATAGTGGAATTATAACTATTAATTATAAAGATGTTTTTGCTCAAGATTTAGCAATTTATTTAAATAAATATAATATATGTGTTAGAGCAGGTAATCATTGTGCTAAAATATTAAAAAATGAAATAGGTATTAAAAATACTTGTAGGATAAGTTTATATTTCTATAATAGTAAATCTGAAATAGATAAATTTATTGAAGTAATTAATAATCCAAATTTAATTAATGAAATATTATAAAAAGTATTCGTCGAATACTTTTTTTGTTGTATAATGATAATAGTGGTGTATGTATTATGAATTATTTAAAGAAATTATGTATATTTATATTTTTATTGATGATAGAATTATTTTTAGTAATATTTGTTCTATATATAAAAGGACCAATATTTAGTATTAAAGATAAAGAAACAATAGAAATTAATTATAAAAGAGATTATAAAATTAAAAATATAAAAGTATCATACTTAGGTAAAAATATTAGTAATGAAGTAATAATTGATAGTAATATTGATACAAATAAAATAGGTAATTATCGAATAATTTATTCGATTTTTATAGATAAAAAAGAATATAAAAGAATTAAATATATAAATGTGGTTGATAATAAAGTACCAGATATTATACTTGAAAAAGAAAAAGAATCATATGCTTGTCCTGATAAAGAATATATTGAAAATGGATATGATGTTAAAGATAATTTAGATAATAATTTAAAAGATATAGTTAAAGTTATAAAAGATAAAGATAAGTGGACTTATTTAGTTATCGATTCAAGCGGTAATTTAAGTATGAAAGATAGAAAAATAATGTATAAAGATATAGAACCACCACAAATAATATTGGATAAAGAAAATATTAATACTTATATTGGTAAAAAATATGAAGATAAAGGTTATAAAGCAATAGATAATTGTGATGAAATACCTAGTGATCAAATAAAAGTTACAGGTAATGTAGATGTTAATAAAATAGGTAAGTATACATTAACTTATGAAGTAAAGGATAAAGCAGGTAATATTGCTAATGCAACTAGAATAGTAAATGTTGTTAATGAACCTGTATTTAGAAGTAAAACAATATATTTAACATTTGATGATGGTCCTAGTTCTAATGTTACTCCTGTAATACTTAATATATTAAAAGAAGAAAATGTTAAAGCAACTTTCTTTGTTAATTATACAGGATTAGATAATTTAATTAGAAGAGAACATAATGAAGGACACGCTATTGGTAATCATACAGCTAGTCATAATTTTGGATATATATATAGTAGTACTTCTAATTATTGGACTGATTTTAGTAAATTAAATAATTATTTATATAATATAAATGGTAGTGTAACTAATTTAATTAGATTCCCAGGAGGTAGTTCTAATACAATTAGTCGTAATTATTCATCAAAAATAATGACTAACTTAGTTAATGACGCTAATAATAAAGGA
>DAOPJC010000121.1:0-2692 GCA_035399485.1 Bacilli bacterium | reverse complement strand
GCTTCTTTTGTGCTGTAATGAAAATTAAGATTATTATAACTAGGTGTATATTTATTCATTACAACAACTTTAGGACTAGTCATCATACTTATCCTTATATCTATTCATTTTGAATTCTTGTAATGCTTTATTATCTTTTGGATTAGAATTATTTGTTATTTCTAAATCAGAATAAAGCTTTTCTACAAGATCAATTATATATATAGATTTTGAATATGTCTTAGATAATAATTCACTATTTAATTCTAATTTCTTATTCATCTCTAAATTATATAATCCTAGTTCAATTAGATTTCTAATACCTTCAGAATATTTATAACCATTTAGTTTACAATAATTTCTTACTTTTGAATCGACATCGCTTGATAAAGAAATATGTGGATCTGCCATTATAATTCCTTTCCACTATATTTAAATTTTTCATTAATGCAAGTTTTAACTAAATCATTATATTCTTCAGAATTCTCTATATCATAAGAAATTTGCCATACATCTTCTGGTTCAAAATCTATTCCCATTTCTTGAGATGTGCTATATATTTTTTTATCTAGTTTACTGAATAAGCCATCAAAATAAAATACCATATCAAATTCCTGTCTTTTTTCATCATAATCTAATTGAGCAACATTCTCATTTTGATGAACTGCATCAATTATTTCATTTATGTGAGATTTAATATAATCTCTTGATTCATCATCATAATCATCTAAGAAATCATTAAGACTAACTATGTAATTAAAACTAGTAGTTTTATCCATTCCATAATTAACAATATCATTAGCTATTAATTTGTTCAGATTTAATTTCTCCATATTCTACCTCCTCTTCAAACATTTTATATAAACCATCTTCAATTAATAAATTTACTAATTTATTCATACTAATTCCTTTTTCTTCAGCAATCATTCTTATCCTATTTTTTAGTCTTGCTGGAACATAAACTTTCAGTTCTACTCTCATTTATTCACCTCCCAACTTATGGTTAATATTGGTTAAACATCGACCATAATTACTATAAATTTTTATACAAATTTTTTAAGAGCATAAGAGATTGTCCCTTAAAACCATCAAAACCTAGATAAACTCTAGGTATTTAATAGGGACAAACTTATTTTGCACTTGCAAAATTAAACCAAAGTTTTGGTCGATGTTTAACTGAATTGCTTATTTTATAAGCATTTATTATGGTTGTAATTATGGTCGGTTTGTTATTATTCCAGGATTATATGGTGTTATACCTGGATTATATGGTGTTATACCTCCTGGATTAATTCCTGGATAATTTGGATTAAATGGAGGTGTTTTATCAGAAAAATCTATAAGACTCATTCCATCTACATTTTCTCCATCTACTTGAACTTGAAAATGTAAATGAGGTCCAGTTGAATATCCAGTTGTTCCAATTCCTGCAAGTTCATCTCCAACCTTAACAGAATCGCCTTCTTTAACTTTAGCTGTCCCTGGATATAAATGTGCATAGATAACTGTATAAGTTAATTCTTCATCTATAGGACATTCGAGATAAATCATATTCCCTCCTCCACCTGTTTTGTCTGTTACATTTTCACTAAATCTAAAACTAACTTTTTTTATAGTTCCATCACAAACAGATTTAACTGGTGTTTTATTTCCCCCTGCTAAATCCCAAGCTGAATGAACATCTGAATTACCAAATACAATCCTTTCTTCCATAAAAAAAGAAGTAACTGTTACTTTTGAAAAATCTACTGGTGGTGAAAAAGGTTTATTTTGAATAACATCAATTTGATCTTCATCTATTTCTTTACATACATCATAGATTTTATATTTTGGTAAAGTGCATACTTCACTAATTTCTTTTAACCTATTATCTTCATAATCTATATTGTCTTTATATATTTCATAGAAAGATAATTTATCATCTTCAAGATAAAAATATAAAATTCTGTTTAAAGGAACATATCCATAACCATCTTTCAATGCTTTATTTAATGTTTCTTTATACATATCTGCATAATCCATATTATTTTCTACATAATTATCTGTAATATTAGCACCAAAAAAATCTAACACCATTAAAATAGGAACGATAATAATTAATCCCATTACTACCATTCCTACACTACTTCCCATAACTATTTTTAATATTTTGCTTTTGCCTTTTTTCTTCATAATTATACTTCCATTTCTGGTTCTAATTTGAAATAATCTTTTACATCAGCAATATTAACTGTCATTCTATCTTTTAAATCTAGATCATCAGTTGATTCTTTATATGAATTAAGTCCACTAATATAATCACTAAATTTCTTTTCATCAAACATTTTTTTAATTTCAAAATATGCATCAGAATCTGAATTATAGCAATCCATAAATTCATAATAATCTGCATCTTTCATTAATTCGATACCATCAAATATTATATAATCTTCTTTTAATGAATCATCTATTTCAAAATTATTTGTTTCCAACTCACTTTTAAGACTAGTAAAATTCATTTCACCAGCTTTTCCCCATGGTATAGGTGAAAATAGCCATTTTTGATTATTCTCATCAAAAAGATATGCAAATTCACAATCACTATTCTTACAATCTATAATAAATCGATTTAAATTTTTTGAAGTTTTTGGACAAGTATATTTCCAATCTTCATTTCTCTCACGATTATAAAATACACATACATCTTCTTGATGATCTTCTATAGCACCAAACT
>DAOPJC010000120.1:0-2718 GCA_035399485.1 Bacilli bacterium | reverse complement strand
AGCTGATGTTGCACCAGTAGTTGATACTGATGCAAAGGTTGATGATAAAGTTAATAATAACACAGCTCAAGTAATAGTACCTCCAATCATTAATCCAACAGTTGTTATTGGCGATGATAAGGATATGACAAATAGTGGTAGTGTAGCAGTAGCTGCAAATATTGCAAATACTGTAATTCCTCCAATTGATGTTAATGATGAAAAAAATAAAGCAATGATGGCAGCCTTCTTAGGTAAATTAGAACCAGAAAAATCAGATGATAAAACTGATGACATAGTTGTTGAACCTGTTGAAGAAAAAGAAGACAATAGTTTAATTCCTCCAGTAATTAATAACGATGATCCATTAGGGTTAGGAATATTTGATGGTAAAAAGAAAGCTACATTTACAAAAATACCAGAACTTACTCAAAAAGCTAAAAATTCTGATTTTATTAAGAATTTAAAAAAATGGGCTGTAAGAGCATCTGTAGCAGTAGCTGCATTAATAGCTGCAGGAGCTTTAATAACAAGATGTTCTAATGAAGAAGAAAAAGTACCAGTAGTTGAAAACCCAGTAACTACTGAATCAACAATTGAAGAAGATACAAATGAGAATAATCATGCTGATGTAAATTATGATTATGACTTAGATGAAAGAGAAAATGCTATAGAAGAAGGAAAAGAAAGACAAGCTAATGATCAAGGTAGACCAGAAGAAGCAGTAGTTACTCCAACAGTAACTCCTACACAACCTAATACTATGATAGGTGAAGCAATATCAACTGTAATGCCTACATTAGAACCAACTCTTCCAGAAGGATATCCTTTACCTTCAGAAATTAGTGTAGATATTCCAGTAACTACTGTTGAAGATCCTGTAGTATATGATTTTGATACAACAGATCCAAATGCGTATGGTGAATTCATTGAAACAGATGTAGTACCAGGTGAAATATCAGGTGGAGATAGTACTTTTACTCCAGATGAATTTATTCCTACTGAAGATGTTACAACACCAGATACTAATCCTTCAGATATAGTAACTGAACCTGTAACAGATGTAGTAGTAGATCCTGCAACTGATATAGTAGTTGACCCAGGAACAGTAGATCCTGGAGCACCAGTTGAAAATCCTGAAACAGTTGCAATCACTGTAGAAAATGGTGAATCATTAGTTTTACCAGGAGAAAATGGAACAGATTATGCATTAAATAATGGTAATGTCATGAAAAATGAAGGTGCTAATATGAATGAGAATCCAGCACTTCAAAGTATGTCTGAAGATGAAAATGGAAATATGCAAGTTGAAGTAACTGCTGAAAGTATTGCAAGACCTGAAGCACTAACAGATGATCAAATAGCAACAATGCAAGCAGAATTTGAAGCACAAAATAACCCAATTGTTACTGAATATGAAACAACTGCAACAGTTGATTCTTCATATGAAGAACCTGTTGAAGAACAAGGCTTTTCTAGATAAGAAATAGGAGGATAAAAGGGATGGAAAATAGAATAAATAGTGTTATTGAAATTGAAGATGGAAAAAAATTCTTTGTTGTAAAACAAGCAATCTATATGAATGAAAATTATTTTATAGTATCTGCTGTAGATAATGCTACAAATGATGTAACAGATAAATTTTATGTTTTACACGAAACAAAGGAAAATGGTGAATCTTTCGTAGAAGTCGAAAAAGATCCAAAAATTCTAGAAATAATATTAAAACACTTAGATATAAAAGAAGATTAATTATTAATCTTCTTTTTTTAATAAGTATGATATAATTAAAGTAGGTGATAGTATGAGAAATGACAAGATTTTCAAAACTTTAGATGAACAGATAGAAATATTGGAAAGCAAAGGATTAATAATTAATGATTTAGAAAAATGCAAAATGATTTTATTTAGAGAAAATTATTTCTTTATAAGTGGTTATAGACATTTGTTTATGACTTCAATAAAGGACAATCATTTTGTTGAAGGGGCAACATTTGATGAATTGTATGCCATGTTTTCCTTTGATAGAACAATAAGAAATATATTTTTTAAATGGATTTTAGTTGTAGAGAATAATTTCAAATCAATTACAAGTTATGTTTTATCTAAAAAATATGGTTTTAAAGATAAAGATTATTTAAATCCTAAAAATTTCACTCAAGATTCTATGAAAACTAGACAAGTTAGAGATATATTAAATAAAATGCGTAGACAAATAAGAGTTAATGGAAAAGAACATTCTGCAACTCTTCATTATATGGATAATTATGGATATATACCTTTATGGATTTTAGTTAAAGTATTATCTTTTGGAATTATGTCAGAATTTTATAGTATATTAAAAAATGAAGATCAATCAACTATCGCAAATGTATATGATATAGACATAGATTCATTAAGCCAATACTTAAGTATAGTAGCAAATTATAGAAATATTTGTGCTCACGAAGAAGTTTTATATAATCATCGTACTCAAAAAGTTATAAGAAATAATAAATATCATTATGAATTAGATATAAAAAATGTTGATGGAGAGTATGTTTATGGTAAAAATGATTTATTTTCACTTGTAATAATATTAAAAACATTATTAGTTAAAGAAGATTTTACAGACTTAATTAATGAAATTTCTTATGAAGTAGATAGATTAAGTGGTCAAATACATAGTGTTGATATAAAGAAAATATTAAATAATTGTGGTTTTCCTGATAATTGGGAAGATATAGCAAAAATATAATA
>DAOPJC010000119.1:0-2744 GCA_035399485.1 Bacilli bacterium | reverse complement strand
TAATATAAGAGTTTCTTTTAGAATTAATTGCGTGATTAAATTCATGAACTAAACTATCTATTAAATCAATAATATTATTCATATTTTGAATAACTATTATTTCTTCAATTATTAAATCATTATTTACATATCTAGGAGCTTTTTTATAATAAGCAGGTACTATTTCATTACCTGTATTATTAATCATTATTTTAACGCTATTAAAAGCATCAAAAATATATTTTTTATTACTATAATCATATTTTAAAATAAATGCTGGGATAATAATACTTAGTAATTCTTTAATATTATTATCATATTTAAAACTTAAATTATCAATAAAATTATTTGTTTCATTAAAAATACTATTTAAATATGTATCACTATAATTCATTATTATCTCACCTTAATAATTATATCATAAAAACACTAATTTTCACTAGTGTTTAATCTTACTAATATAATATCCTCCCCTATTTTTTCTATTTGTTTCCAATTAACTATTATTTCTTTTTTTGTACTAAATAAAGATATAAAAAATTTAGTTTTAAAAACTATTAAATTTTCTAATAAACCAGTATCATTTAATGATATATCAATTATTTTTCCTATTAATTTACCTGTTTCAATATCAACAATATCTTTATCTTGTAAATCAGTAAGTCGCATACTGTCACCTATTAATAATATGAAATTAAAATTTAAATTATCTGTTTTTTAATATTATCTATACCACTTTTTTCTAATCTAGATATTTGAGCTTGTGAAATACCTAATTCATTAGCAAGTTCTACTTGTGTTTTTCCCATAATAAATCTTTCTGTTAAGATATATCTTTCTTTTTCTTTAATCTTCTTTAAAGCTTCTTTTAAAGATATTCTTGTTTCTAAATCATATAATTTATTTGATTTATCTTCTAATTGATCAGCTAAATAAATAGTATCAGATCCATCATTATAAATAGGTTCAAACATACTAATAGTATCTTTCATAGAATCAAGTGCATTGGCAAGTTCATATTCTTCAATATTAAGTGAAGTTGCTAATTCATGCATAGTAGGTTCTTTTCCATTTATAGTAGTTAATTCCTCTTTTTTACGTAGTATTTGAAATGCTAAATCTTTAACACTTCTAGATACTCTAATACTATTATAATCTCTTAAATATCTTTTAACTTCACCTATTATCATAGGTACAGCATAAGTACTAAATTTTACTTCATGTCCTAAATCAAAATTATCTATAGCTTTAATTAAACCAATACAGCCTACTTGAAATAGATCATCCATATTATCACATCTATTAGTATATTTTCTTAATATACTTAATACTAGTTTTAAATTTCCATTAATTAAATCTTCTTTAGCAAATACATCACCATTCTGCATTTTTTTAAATAATTCTACCATCTCATCATTAGTTAATACTTTAATATTCGCAGTATTCACGCCACATATTTCTACTTTATGACGTGCCATAAAAAAATCTCCTTTCATATCAGTTATGATACAAAATGAGATTTTTATTCATTATAATTTTTTTACTTTTGGTTTTTCTGTTTCTTTAGTTTCTTTAATATCATCATAAATATTAGTAGTCCTAATATAATTTAAAAATTCATTTACTTTAGAAACTTTTTCATTTTCACCAAATAATATTAAAGCTAATCTTTCTTCTTTAGTATAATAATTTTCTTTAAATTTCCATTTAGAATTAATATAAATTTCAAATAATTCATCAAGAGAATAATTATATAAATCACTATCTTCTAAATACTCTACTTTTCTTACATTATTTACTAATTCTAACATTTTTTCTGCTTCAATAGGTTTATTAAATTTATTACAAACTCGTTTTATTTGAAGCAATAATGCTTTTTTAGATTTATCTGGTATTTTTCCATATAATGGTGATTCTTTTACAAAGAATTGAGGATTAAATATAGAAGTTAATACAGATTGCTCTTTTAAAGTACTAACCATGTAATTAATAGTTTTTCTATATTTAAAAAATAAATCATTAAAATTTCCTTCTTCAATACACTTAATAAGATCTACATATAATTCATCCGAATATTCTAAATCACAATAATCATATTTATATTTTTCTAATTCTTGTATTTCTCCAATAGTTTTACAGAAAAATCTATATTTTTTTAAATAATTATCATTATCAATGCTTCTTTTACTATCCCAAGTAGGGTCAAAATAATATACACCATTTATTCTATATTTACTATCTTTTATATAAATAACATTTCTTTCATGAGCTAGATCTTCATTTTCTTTATCAACTATGATAGTACTTTTACAATTAACACCAACATAATTTAAAATAGAATTAAATAAATGAGCAAATCCAGCACAAACTATTTTATCGCCTAATATTACATTAGTTAAATCTCTAGATTCTTTTAAATCTTCATTATTATTTTCTTGTTTATATATTTTTCTTCTTACCATATCATAAGCATACATAACTTTTTCAAGTGGTGATAAATCTAATTCATTTATTTTATCACCTATACTCTTAATTGTTTTGATAGTTTCAATACAATCATAATAACTTACAAAATCACTATTATTACTCATTAATAGATATAAATTATTAATATATTCACTATAATTCATAGCAAACTTATTAATTGTTTTAATATCTGATTCAGTAATAACTTTAGATGGAACAATCTTTTTATTTTGTAAACATTTATTGTTATCAATATATTTTTTATGTTTAGGATTATCTAAATCAACTTCAATATATTC
>DAOPJC010000118.1:0-2780 GCA_035399485.1 Bacilli bacterium | reverse complement strand
TTTAAAAAGAAAATAATGTTTCATGTGAAACATTATTTGTCTTCTAATATAATATTTGTTGATTCTTCAATAGTATTTTCTTCTACTGTTTCTTTTTCTAATAACTCAATTGTACTTACTTTTTGATTATCTTTTAGATTAATTAATCTTACGCCTTGAGCTACTCTTCCAGTTGTTGATATTTTTTCTGATGATATTCTGATTATTATTCCACTATTTGTAACTATCATTACATCCTCATTTGATTCAATGATCTTAAATGAAACTATATTTCCATTCTTTTCTGTTACATTTAATGCTTTAACACCTTTACCACCACGATGAGTCATTCTATACTCTTTGATTGGAGTTTTCTTTCCATAACCATTTTCTGTTACAACTAAAATTTCTTTATCATCATCTGCAACTTCACAACCTACACAAACACCTTTATTAACATCTATACCTCTTACACCAGCTGCTGTTCTTCCCATGATTCTAATTTCATTTTCATTAAATCTAATCATTCTTCCATCTGATGACGCAATTAGTATTTCATTATTATTATTTGTTTTTTGAGCTGATAATAATTCATCATTATCCTTAAGTGTAATTGCTATTTTACCTGATTTTCTTATGCTCTCAAATTCTTCTATTGGAGTACGCTTAATTAAACCATTTTGTGTACAAAATACAATATTACCATCTTTTTCTTCAGGATTTACACTTAACATTGCTTTAACAAATTCTTCTTTTTCTAAAGGTAATAAATTAACTATTGGTAAACCTTTAGATTGTCTACTAAATAAAGGTATTTCATAGCCTTTCATTCTATATACTTTACCTTTATTTGTAAAGAAAAGTATATAATCATGTGTAGTCATTGACAATAATTTTTCAACAAAATCTTCTTCATTTGTTGTCATTCCTTTGATACCTACACCACCTCTGTTTTGAGTTTTATAGTTTTCACTATTCATTCTCTTAACATAACCTTTATTAGTTAATGTGATGACAATATCCTCTACAGGAATTAAAGATTCGTCCTCTATATAATCTATTGCAGTCATATCAATTTTTGTTCTTCTATCATCAGAATACTTATCTTTTATTTCTAATAATTCAGTTTTAATAATTTCTAATACTCTTTGTTCAGAAGCTAAAATTGCTTTTAAATCTTTTATACGTTCTAATAAATCTTTTAATTCTGCTTCAATCTTATCTTTTTCTAATCCTGTTAATTTTCTTAACTTCATTTCTAAGATTGCTTCACATTGAATTTCATCTAAATTATATTTTGCATTCAATTGTTCTTTTGCAATTGCATCTGTTTTTGAAGATTTAATTATCTTAATTACATCATCAATATTATCTAATGCTATTTTTAAACCTTCTAATATATGAACTCTATTTTCTGCTTTATTTAAATCAAATTTTGTTCTTCTAATAATAACTTCTTTTTGATGATCAATATATTTTGAAAGTATATCTTTTAAACCTAGTGTTTTAGGAACACCATTATCTAGCATTAAGAATATAATTCCATAATTATTTTGAAATTGTGTATGTTTATATAAATTATTTAATACTACTTGTGGATTAGCATCTCTTTTAAGAGTAATAGTTATCTTAATACCTTCTTTTAAATCAGTATGATAATCAGCTATTCCATCAATAACTTTATTATGAACTAGTTCTGCTACTTTATTTTTTAGATCCATTGTATTAACACCATATGGAACTTCATCTACTACTATTAAATTTTTACCATCTTTTTCTTCTATTGTTGCTTTACTTCTTATAGTAATTGAACCACGACCAGTTTCATAAGCTTTCTTAATACCAGAATTTCCCAAAATTATACCACCTGTTGGAAAATCAGGTCCTTTAACATATTGCATTAATCCCATTGTATCAATTTCTGGATTATCTATATATGCAACACATCCATCTATTATTTCCCCTAAATTATGTGGAGGAATATTTGTTGCCATACCTACAGCAATACCCATTGTTCCATTTACTAATATATTTGGAAATCTTGAAGGTAATACTGATGGTTCTTTTTCTGTTTCATCAAAGTTAGGTACAAAATCTATTGTATTCTTATTTATATCTTTTAATAATTCTAATGATATTTTTGATAATCTAGATTCTGTATAACGCATTGCGGCTGCTCCATAACCTTCAATATTACCAAAGTTACCATGACCATCTACTAACATATTTCTATAGTTAAAATCTTGTGCCATACGTACCATTGCTTCATATATTGATGAATCACCATGTGGATGATATTTACCCATAACATCACCAACAATACGAGCTGATTTTTTATGTGGTTTATCTGGAGTATAACCAGACTCATACATAGACCATAAAATTCTTCTATGAACTGGCTTTAATCCATCTCTTAAATCTGGTAAAGCACGTGCTACAATAACACTCATTGAATAATCTAGAAAAGAATCTTGTACCTCTTTTACTATATTATTTTCTTGTAATTTATCATGTTCATAAAAATTTATTGGTTGTTCTTCTATTTCATCTATGGTTGGTTTAATTATTTCAGTTTGCTCTATTGTTTCTTCATTTTTTTCGTTTATATCTTTTTCTTCCATAATTAACCTCCTATATATCTAAGTTTTCTACATAAACTGCATTTTCTTCTATAAATTGTCTTCTTGGTTCTACTTCGTCACCCATTAATTTAGAGAATACTTCATCAGCCGCAATTAAATCATCTACTGTAATTCTTCTTAATACTCTTGATTTAATATCCATAGTTGTTTCATTTAATT
>DAOPJC010000117.1:0-2890 GCA_035399485.1 Bacilli bacterium | reverse complement strand
GTATAAGTAGCAACATCAAGAGCTAAACCTGTTTGATGTTCTGAATGTCCTGGTCTTGCTGACCATTTATCAGTCCATTCTTTTCCATTAGTTTTTAAATAGTTATTATAGATATAATCTTGATCATTATAACTTCTATAAGCAGATTGACTTAATATATGTAATCCTTGATTTCTTGCGTCATCACTTAATTTTTTAAATGCTTCATAAGCAGTACTGTCTAATTTACCACCACGTGTAGTATAACCACTTTCGATATTTACTAAATTACCTGTATAAGTATTACTTAGTTTATAATATTTATTACATATAAGTAAATTATTATAACTAGTATCGCTATTAACAATATTAGTATAAAAACTATTATCTATATCACTATTAACTCTTTTTATTATTTCAGTATTACTTAAATCATTATGACTATATTTGTAATTGATATATCTTTCAATACGAGTCTTTAAGAAATATTTTTCTTTAGATAATTCAACTAAATAATCACTATATTTATAATTAATATCATTATTAACTAAGTATATAGCATTATCTATAGATACATCTTTATTATCATTAATATATTTCATATATGCATCAATATATTCAATTTTAAAATCTTTATTTTTAATTAAACTAGTTAACTTATCATTATATTCATTATTTAAAGCATATTTTAGATATTCGCTATTCTTATTTATAGAAGTGATTTCTATTTCAGAATAACCAATTTCTTTTAATTTATCATCATTATTAATTATTTTTTCTTTATTATTCATACCATAGTATATGTAATAGGCTGCACCTAATATTACTAAAAATAAGACAATCAATAATTTGATTGTTCTATTTCTTTTCTTTTTACTCTTTTTTCTTTTTGTCATATTATTCTACATAGTAAGCATAGTACTCATCAAAAGTAATGCCTTCATTTTTAATTTGTGTAGCAGCCTTAATACCAACATATCGATAATGCCATGATTCATAACTATAACCAGTTAAATATTCTTTTCCTTCAGGATATCTTAATATAAAACCATATTCATGTGCATGATCTTGTAACCATTTGTATTCTTCAGAATCTTTAAAGTTTTCCATAGTACTATGTTTTGTACTAACATCGATAGCTAAACCAGTTTGATGTTCTGAAAAACCAGGTCTTGCAGCAAATTTATCAGCATATGTTTTGCCATTAGAACTTTTAACTGAATTATAAGTTTTTTCTTGATAAGCGTATGTTCTATAAGTAGAATTAGCAAGAATAGTAAGATTTTCTTTTTTAGCTGTATTTGCTAATGCTTTAAAATTATCATTTACTTCTTTTCTAACTTGTTTACCATTAAATGCATATGTTAAACTCATATCTACTAAATCATCAATTTGATAATCTTGATTTAAATAATTAAATTTATTAACAAGCATTAAATTACCTTTACTAGTATCAGCTTCTTTAGATTTAGAATACCAATCTACATTAGCACCAACATTAATAATTGCAATAACATCTTTATTATCTTTATCTTTGTATTTAGCTTTATACTCTAAATATTTATCTAAGTTTTTAGCTAAATAATATTTACTAGTCATTATATCAATTATATATTCATTATAATCTTTTTCTAGTAGAGTACTAACAATATCTTTATTACTGATAATATCATTAATTTGTTTCTCAGTATATCCTTTTTTCTCTAATAAATACTTCGAACTTGTAACATAAGCATGATATTTATTATAGGAAATGATACCTATAATTAAAACTACTAAAAGAGCTAGAATAATCCAAAACTTCTTTTTCATACGGAAATGTTTCTTTTTCATATTATCACCTATGATAATTATACACTTTTACACAATTAAAAACAATTATTTGTTATAATAGGATTATTAAAATTTAATTTATATTCATTTACAAGAACAAATGTTTGTGATAAACTATTTATAGAATGGTGTGATGATATGCAAGCCTTAGTATTAGTAGAAATAAAGTCTAAAAAGATAGATAAAACATTTACTTATAATGTTTTAAAAGAACAAAAAGAAAACATTAAAGTAGGTATAAGAGTATTAGTACCATTTGGTAAACAAACTCTAGAGGGATTTGTTTTAGAATTAAATGAAGATAAAGAATATGATTATCCACTTAAAAATATTATTTCATTAGTAGATACAAAACCAGTTATTAATGAAGAAATGTTAGAATTAGGATTACATATTTCTAAAAATACTTTTTCTACTTTAATTAGTGCATATCAAACAATGTTACCTAGTGCTTTAAAAGCAAAGAATGGTTTTTTAGTAAATAAGAAATATGATATATATTTAGAATTAGTTGATAATAGTTTTGTACCTAAAACATGTGTATCAAGAAGAATATTAGAATTATTTAATGATAAAAAAGAGGTATTAAAGAAAGAAGCAAGTATAATATCTGCTAGTGCATTAAAGAATTTAATTAATAAAGAAGTAATAAGAGAAGTTAAAAAAGAAATATATCGTCTTAATGATATAGATATTAAAGAAGAAAATAAAATAGTTTTAAATGATGAACAAAAAGTAGTAGTAGATAAAGTTGTTAGTAGTTTAAATAATTATGAACCATTTTTATTATATGGCGTTACTGGTAGTGGAAAAACTGAAGTATATATGCATATTATTGATGAAGCTCTAAATAAAGGTAAAGAAGCAATAGTTTTAGTACCAGAGATTAGTTTAACTCCACAATTAGTAAATGTTTTTAAAAAGCGATTTGGTAATAAGATTGCTATTTTACATAGTCGTTTAAGTGATGGTGAAAAGTATGATGAATGGCGAAAAATTGAATCTAAAGAAGTTTCTATTGTTAATATAGCACTTCTTGCTCCAATAACAATAGAAACTTCTTTAGATTCAATTTTTC
>DAOPJC010000116.1:0-2914 GCA_035399485.1 Bacilli bacterium | reverse complement strand
AAGCACCTTTGGAAGGGTGACGCAGGGAGTAAGACTTATGCGTTTGCCTGATGATATTTTTGTGGTAAGTGTTGCCAGAACCGAAAAAGAAACGGACAACGAGGAAGAAGAGCAAGAATAAATGATTTAACCGCCCTGATTTGGGGCGGTTTTTCAACATCTTGTGGTAGAGGAAAAGAGAACCACAAAAAATGACAGTTGACATTATCCCTTTTTTATAGTATAATTTATTGGTATTTCTATACTACAGTAACAAATTGCAATACTTACATATAATATTGTTGTTTTGATTTTTCCATTAAAACTAGTTTTAGGTAAATTATTATTAAATTGAGAATATGTATTAATTAAAGCAATAATAATTTCTAAAATAAATACTATAATAATTAATTTATAATAAAACATTAATGGAATTAATAATGAAAAAGCAAAGACTTTATCAGTAATAGGATCTATTCTTCTACCAAATTCACTACTGGCATTTAATTTTCTAGCAAAATATCCATCAAGTCCATCAGTAATCGCAAATATGATAGTAAAAATTGCTAATAAAATAATATTATTAAATAATGCAGCTGGAATTATAAAAAAAGGAGATAATAGTCTAGATGCTGTTAAAATATTAGGTATTTGCTTAATCCTAGTCTTTTTATTCATAAATTCTTTTAAACATTTTTTTCCTTCTGTTATAAAGAAATTCCAGTTTTCTTTAATTTTTTTCTTAAATTTATTCTCTCTCATATAATACCCCTTATTAGGTTTAATTTTAACATTTTTATAATAAAAGTCAATATAAGTAATATTTTTAGAATTAATTTAATATATTATAATGTATCGTTAGATACATGGGAAACTCACAGTGTATGTATTTGTGGTTTCCTTTTTTATGTTTATTTATGTAAAATACCTTAAAAATGTTTAAAAATATGTCGTTTTTTGGTATAATGGTGATAAGAATAGGAGGTAAAATATGAAATTATATAAGAAAATTTTAAATATAATAGTAATTGCTTTAATTTTAGTTACTAATTTTTTACCTGCTACGATGATGAATGCTAGTGCTGAAGATGCAGAGCCAACATCTACTAATACAGTAAATATGGACAAATGGTTTAAATTATATATGTATTATGCAGATGATAGAATAGCACTAGGATCATATGATACTTATGAAGAAGCTAAAGCTATAATGAATACAATAAAATCAACTGCTTCTAAAACTGCTGCAATTGTGGCTGGTGAACAAGTAATAGATGCTGCTTATGCAATTGTTCATATGGATGAGCCATATGGAAAAGGAAGAGTATCAAATGGTGATCATGTATTAAATATTTATGCCTCAGCTAGTGATGCATATTATGGAAGCAATCCAATTACTTATGTAGCCGGTACTTGGGGAGTAGATGCAGCTTTCTTAGAATATAGTGCAGGTTATGCTGCATATAAAATTAAAATAAGTGGTGTTACAGGTTGGATAAAATTTGCTGAAGTAACAGTAGTTCCAACAGCAACTTATTATGGAGCTACAAGATTATATTCAGATAATAGAGCAAGAGTAAAAATAACTGCGACCGATAATATTATAGTAAGAAGTGGTGCTGGAACAAAATATGAACAAATATGTTCTGGTTGTACAGCAATATATAATTCTACATATGAATATTATCCATCAAAAACTGTAACTGATGGAGAATATACTTGGTATTATATAAAATATAATGTTTCTAAAAATGGTTATATAGCAAGTAAAAATGCTAATTGGGTAGTAGAATTAAATACTTTATTAACAGATACATTCTATTTTTCTAATAATAATATTCTATATCATCATATTCATATGGGTTCTAAATATTATGATGAAAATATAAAATTAGGAACAGCACCATTTTATTATTCAAGTCAATCAACAAAAACATATTATTTAACTCCTAATAATATTGGAGTTTCTACATATACAGAAGGCAAATTAATTGGTACTCGTTATTTAAGTTTTGATGGAAATTATTTTTATAACGATTATACAGATATGATTGATGATTACAGAAATAATACTTATGATAAGGCGCTAAATAAAAGTAATCCTCATTATTCTTATTTTATGTATTTACCTTCTCATGCAAAAACAAATATGACAGCAGAAGTAATTGATCAAACAATTCGTAATTCAGGTAAAACAAGTGCTTTAACACATGAAGCAAGTTATTATTATAATTCTAATGGAAGTGTTAATTATTCAATTGGAACAGAATCAAATCTATATGGAATGGGTACTGATTTAATTGCGATTGCTGATAAATTTACAGTTAGTCCACTTTCTATACTTGCAGCTGCTTATCGTGAATCTTCAATAGGTACAAGTGCAATTGCAGTATTAAAAAATAATTTATTTGGATATGGAGCAAGTGACTCAAATCCATTAGGAAATGCTGTTACTTATCCACGTCCACAAGATTCAATTTATTCATATGCCGAAGTAGTAGGCGGAAATAGTGATTATACAAATATAAGTCGTTCATATTACAATGGAACACATAAAGGTAACAAAGGTAGTGGAACAGTAGTTAAATATATGTCTGATCCATATGGTGGTGAAAGTGATACAGCTACTATATTTGAAATGGATAATGCAACAGGTAGTGTAGAAAACTATGCAAATACATTAGGAATAAAAAATAATAATAATGTAATTTCTGTATATGCAGAACCAAATTCACAAAGCAGAATAATTTATACAACAAGAAATGGTGCAACAGGAAGAACATTGACTAATATTCCATTTATAGTATTCGATAAAGTATCAACTTATGAAAATGGTAAATATCAAGGCTATTATAAAGTATATACTGATATAACACTAAATAGTGAACGTGTTGTTGATGCATCAGTATTATATAACTTTGATAATTGTTATGGA
>DAOPJC010000115.1:0-2944 GCA_035399485.1 Bacilli bacterium | reverse complement strand
AAAATGAAAAATAGAACAGAAAATGATTTAAGTTGATTTTTTAATATAAAAGTTTATTTAAATAATGATTTTGGAGCAATTCTAATAATAGATAAGGAAAATAGTGAATATTATGATTATTATTCCTTACAAATAGATATGCAAATAGAAATTGAATATGATGCATTAATATTATTGGAATTTAACGAACTTTTTGATATAAAAAATAATATAGATAATATATATTTTTATAAAGATAAGTATTATATAAAATATAATAATGATATTAATTATTTAGAATTTTCTAATATAATATATGGTAAAAATGCTGATGAAGTATTAAAAAATGGTGTTACTTTGTATAACGTTTGTGATATTTAAAAATATGTGATATAATACCATGGCGATTTGAAATAAATAATTAATATGATATAATTTTTAGGAGGTGATTCTATGAAAAAACCAGTTGTTGCATTAGTTGGAAGACCAAATGTAGGTAAATCAACAATATTTAATCGTTTAGTAGGAAAAAAGATATCTATTATTGAAGATACTCCTGGTATAACAAGAGATAGAATATATGGAAATGTTGAGTATAGAAATTTTAAATTTCATTTAATTGATACAGGTGGTATTGATATAGGTGATGAGCATTTTAATGATGAAATTAAGGTTCAAGCTGAAATAGCAATCGAACAAGCTGATATAGTTGTTTTTATTGTGGACGGAAAAGAAGGATTAACTACAAACGATTACATAGTAAAAGATATATTAAAAAAATCTAATAAGAAAGTAATAGTCGCTATTAACAAATGTGATAGTAAAGAATCAAGAGATAATATCTATGATTTTTATGTTTTAGGATTTGATAATTATATTGAAGTAAGTGGAGAACAAAATGTTGGTATTTATGACTTGTTAGACGCTATTACTGAAGATTTTAATGAAATAGAAGAAGAAGTAGAAGACCCTAGAATTAAGTTTTCTATTATTGGAAGACCAAATGTAGGAAAGAGTAGTTTAGTAAATGCTATTTTAAATGAAGAAAGAGTAATAGTTTCTGATGTGGCTGGTACAACAAGAGATGCTATTGATACTGCTTTTAATTACCATGGAGAAGAATTTGTTGTAATTGATACTGCTGGTATGCGTAAACGTGGAAAAATTTGGGAAAGCGTAGAAAAATATAGTTTACTTAGATCTTTAAAAGCAATTGATAGATCAGATGTATGTTGCATAGTTATTGATGCTAACGAAGGAATAATAGAACATGATAAACATATTGCAGGTTATGCAATAGAAGCTGGTAAAGCTGTTATCTTAGTTGTAAATAAATGGGATTTAGTTGATGATAAAGATTCTAAAATGAAAAGTTTCACAACAGAAATACGTAATAATTTCCAATTCATGCCATATGCTCCAATAGTATTTTTATCAGCTTTAACTAAAAAGAGAATTCATACATTGATGCCTCAAATAATTAAAGCACATGAAAATGCTAAACGTGAGATTAAGACGAGTGTATTAAATGATGTTATTAGTGATGCATATAACTTAAATTTACCTCCAACATATAAAGGTAAAAGATTAAAAATTTATTTTTGTAATCAAGTAAGTACATGTCCACCAACTTTTAATATTCAAGTTAATAGTAAGGGATTAATACATTTTTCATATGAAAGATATTTAGAGAATAAAATAAGGGAATCATTTGACTTTGAAGGAACTCCAATCGTATTACAATTCAAAAACAAAGGTGAACAATCCTTATAATTAAGAAAGGCGATAAGATGAAAATAACTGATGAGTTGTATAATGAAGTAATGTTGAAGTATGGATTTGCTCTAAACGTATTAGAGACAAATATTAAAATAATGCTAAATGAATATGAATACAAGAATAAAAATAATATTGTTGATCATATAAAAGTACGTTTAAAATCAAAAGATAGTGCTTGTAAAAAACTTCAAAAAAAAGGCTATGATACTAATATTGATAATTTAGTAATTCATGTTCATGATTTAGTTGGTTTAAGAATAGTTTGTCCATTTTTATCAGATGTATATACTGTTGTTAATATTATAAAAAATTCAAAATTATTTAGTATAAAGGATGAGAAAGATTATATTGCTAATCCTAAGGATACTGGTTATATAAGTTATCATTTGATAGTGTTAGTTCCAATTCCTATTCAAGATGTTATTGAATATGTTGAGGCAGAAATTCAAATAAGAACTATGGCTATGGATTTTTGGGCAAGTTTAGATCATAAATTACAATACAAATTTATTGGTGAAATACCAAATGATGTAAAAAATGAAATGCAAAAATGCTCAATGGATATAAAAATAGTAGATGCAAAAATGCAGGCGTTAAAAGAATTTATAACTGAACATGCAAATGAAAAATAGCACCTTAAAGCATAATATACATATATTATGTTAGGGGGTAGTTATGAATTTTACAGATGGCTTTTTTAATAGAATCGAGAAAAAAACAAAAGTTAGCAAAGAAACAATTTTAGATCTTGCTAAGAAATTACAACAAAATGATTTAAAAAATGAAAAAACATTACGTGAAGTAATTAAAGAATTAAGCAAGATGACAGGAAAAGAAGTTTCAAAAGAAAAAGAAGAAAAAATAATTAAAGCTGTTGTTGAAGATAAAGTGCCAAAGGATATAGATAAACTAGTATAAACAATCGTATGATTGTTTTTTTTATGATATAATTATTATAGATATGGAGGTAATTATGAATAATATAAATTTAAAAAATAACTTAATTATAATAGGACCTTTTTATATGAAAGAAAGTATTTTAAAAGAAATAGATTTAAAATACAATATTAAATATATTGATGAATATGAATTAAAAGATAAGTATTTATTTACTTATGAAAATGATATTCTAACATATATAGATAGTAAATATAATATAATGCCAGAAATAGGTAGAATAGTTTTA
>DAOPJC010000114.1:0-2981 GCA_035399485.1 Bacilli bacterium | reverse complement strand
CAAAGAAATAATAAAAAAAGCGATTAATAATTAATATTAATCGTTTTTCTTTATGTTTTCTACTTCTTTTTGTAAAGCATCTATCATTTTATGTAGCATATTTAAAGTATCTTTATCATCCATATTTTCCATTTGAACCTGCTTATAATAAGCATTTGTACACAATACTTGAGCTGCTAGCATAAGCCAGTTACCTAGTGCATTCTGTTCATTTGCTGATAAATCATCAATAAGCAAATAACCTACTGCAACAGCACTTAATGAAAATAATTTAGGTGGTACATTAGGTAACTTGCTCATAAATCACCTTCTATATAATTATATAAAAAAATAGATAAAATAAGACTATTTTATCTATTTTAAATCTGTTACTGCAACAGCATTTAAATCTAATCCTGCTCTTCTGCCTAACTTATAAGCATAATATCCTGCTGCTCCTATCATTGCAGCATTATCAGTACAATACTTTAATTCAGGAACTACTAAATGATAATTATTCTTTTTACATTCGGCCTCAATCTTCGTTCTAAGCCCCTTATTTGCTGAAACCCCACCTGCTACAATTAAGTTATCAACATGGTACTCTTTCATTGCTCTAAGAGTCTTTTTAATCAAAATATCAGTAACTCTAGTCTGAAATGAGCAAGCTAAATCCTCATTTCTTATATCATTACCTCTTTGAATTTCATTATGAACTAAATTTATTACAGCACTCTTTATTCCACTAAAACTAAAATTATAACTATCATCATCTAATGGAATTGGTAATGGATATGTATCTTTACCTTCAAATGCTAATTTATCTACCAATGGTCCACCTGGATATGGTAAATTCATAACTCTTGCTACTTTATCATAAGCTTCACCAATTGCATCATCTAATGTTCCACCTATTTTCTTAAATGAATAATTTTCTTCCATTAATACTATTTCAGTATGACCACCACTAACAACTAATGCAATTAAAGGAAACTTCATTGGTTCTACTAAATTATTGGCATAAATATGACCAGCAATATGATGAACTGGAACTAATGGTTTATTATAAACATATGCGATTGTTTTAGCAGCTTGTACACCTACTAATAAAGATCCTATTAATCCAGGTCCATAAGTAACCGCAACTGCATCAATATCAGCCATTGTCATGTTTGCTTTTTGTAAACATTCTTCAATAACTATAGTCACACTTTCAACATGATGCCTACTTGCTATTTCAGGAACAACTCCACCATATAGTTTATGTATATCTATTTGTGATAAAACAACTGTAGCAATTTCTATACATCCGTTTTTTATAATTGACACACTTGTTTCATCACAACTAGACTCAAATGCCAATATATATACATCTTTTTCCATCTATATCATCTCTCTAATCATTAATATTCCATCTTCATTGCCATAATAATTTTTCCTTATTGCAGCATCTATAAAGCCATACTTTTTATATAAATTAATTGCTTTTTCATTAGAAATATTCACTTCTAATGTTATATTACTGCAATTATTTTTATTAGTTATTAATATTAATTTATCCATTAATTTTGAAGCTATTTTATTTTTTCTATATGTATCCACTACAAAAATATAATCCAATTCCACTCTGTCATAAATTAAATCATAATTTAAAAATCCAATGATTTCATCATCTTTTTTATATACTAAATAATGTGAAAACTCATTTATAGCATTAATTTGTATATTAAATTCTTTTAAAAATTTATTAATAATATTAATATCAGCTATTTCTGTTATCATTATTCTTTATTAAATTAGCTTCAGCTTCCGTAATTTTTAAATATTTAGGATTTACTGCATGTGGATTTAATGATAAATCTTTTTTATCTTTATTTATTATCTTTATTAAATCAATATCAGGTTTCTTTATATCAACATTATTAATATCTGTATCAGATACAAATGTATATGTTTTGTTACCATCCATTTTTTTAAATAAATCCTCTAAACTAATATATTCATCATTCATTATTAAATTTAATTCTTTATCATATATACCAGCATATACTGATTCTCTTCTGGCATCTATCATTGGTATAATATAGTCTGTAGTAAAATTCGTACTTGCTAATACTTCAAGACTTGAAACAGTTACTATTTCTTTCTTTAAAGCCCATGCAAAAGTTTTAGCAATTGTTACACCTATTCTAACTCCTGTAAAAGATCCTGGACCATTTACAACATAAATTCTATTAATATCATCAGGTTTATATCCCGTTTTAGTTATTGCTTCATTAATAACAACCAAAGCTTTTTTTGATAATTCACCTTTTAATTCTTCATTATAATAGTATAATAAACTATTATTTTCATCAATAATTGAAACTACTAATCTTAAATTAGAAGTATCAATAAATAAATTTATCATAATACTGCCTCACAAAGTTCTTCATATTTTTTACCATGTGGTTCAATTATTAAAATTCTTTTGTTTTCATCAGTAACAGTAAATTTTATATCTAATCTTTCACTTGGTAATATGTCTTTAATTGTTTGTGCCCATTCTATTATTACTATTCCACCTTTATTATAATAATCTTCAATACCTACACCTTCAGTATTACCATCTAATCGATATACATCCATATGATATAAAGGTAATTCACCATATAAATATTCCTTTACTATAGTATAAGTTGGAGAAGTAATATTCTCATTAATTCCTAATGCATTAGCAACACCTTTAGTAAACATGGTTTTTCCACATCCTAATTCTCCATTAAGACAAATAACCATATTTGGAAATTTTTCTGATTCAAAATTTTGAGCTAATTCTATTGTTTCTTCTTCACTATGTGAAATAAATTTATATTCCATTTCTATCACCAATAATAGTATATCAAAGAAAATAAATCAAATACAATATAAAAGTGTTAATGTGTAAACAATAAATTTAAAAAAAGACAAAAAAAAAATTGGCAACTTGCTATCTTCGCTTACACTATTTTCGCCGTTAAAGA
>DAOPJC010000113.1:0-2981 GCA_035399485.1 Bacilli bacterium | reverse complement strand
TATTCAGCAAAAAGTAATAAAAGTAATTAATAATTACTTTTTTTTATTTACTATGGTATAATTAGTATTAATAATAAGAAAATATAGAAAAGGATGATAGTATGAAAAAAATATTAAAAAAGTGCAAAAAAATATTTAAAAAATCTAGTACAGTTCTAATGGCGTTAGGTATACTAGTAGCGTCTTTTGGATTTCCAGCATATGTAACAGCAGATGATGCAATGGAAGAAGAAGTTGATCCAAGTAATAATACAATATTAGTTTATAATCCTAGTAGGAATACTGCTCAAATTGACACAGTAGATTCGAAAAAAGTAAATATTATGAAAGATGGTAATTTAGTAGGATCATTTAAGGTAAAGATAGGTGAATTTTATCAAAACCCAACTTTAAATGGTAGTAATATTCAATTTTTATTAACAAAATGGGCAGAAGATTATCAAATATCTGTTGAATTAACAATAGAATCAGGTTATGAAAAAGGTAATCAATATATATATAATGGTAATCATATTAATTATCCAGGTTCAGGAGATATAGGGTTAGATATCACTTCAAATAATATTCATAATGTGGATTTTGTTATTGATGTACAAGGTTCAAGTAATAATAATTCTAATAATCAGAGTGATATTCCACCATCAATGATGAATTGGGATATATTTGCTAAATTTGAAGGTGTTAATACTAATATTCATTCTAATCAAGGAAATATATTAATTCCAGAATCTTGGACTTCAGAGAAGGTAGAGTTATTTGCTACAGTTTGTACTTCATTAACAGGTAATATGGTTCCTTATAATAGTGAAATGATTGCAGGAACTGATTATCAAGTAGGAACTGTTAGAGAAGAAAAATTAGATATTGAAGGAATTAATAATTTAGATCAAATTAATAATTCAGTAAGAATAAATGGTACAAATGGTAATAAATCATTAATTATTTTAAATGACTTTTATAATTATGGTGTAGCTGGATTACATTTAGTTAAGCCTAATGAGAATAATAATCTCGAAGCATATATTAATACAACTGTTAAATTAATTACTGATGATGTAGTATTTGTAAAAACTGAATCACCATTAGCAATGTCATTTAGTTATGGAACTGCTACACTTGATTCAGCAGTATTTAATATAAATAATAATAAAAGTGGAGATGTTTCAATATTTTTTGGTAATACAAGTACAACTTTAAAAGCTGAAGGATCAAAAGTACAAAAAATATCTGAAGTAATTGGAGGAACTAGTGTAGTATATAATAATGAAAATGGTTCAGCAACTGTAAATTTACCACCACTTAGTAATGAAACTACAACAAATTTAACTTTAAAAATCCAATTACAAGATGGTACTATAATAACTCGAAAATTAAATGTAATAAGAACTGCTATTGAATTAAGATATAATAATGCTCAAGGTGGTGGAACCTTAGAAGCAGGCTATGTAATGAATAAAGCATATTTATATAATAATCAAAATCATAATGATGAAATTTTTAATGCTTATTTACAAGTAATACTATACAAAGATAATGTGGTAGCAGGTTATAAGCAAATTAAAATAAATGATGAAGAAGTAGTTAACAGACTACATGAAAATGAATCAGGTTCAATGGAAGTATATGACAACGATAATAAAATCGTTTTATATGGCACAGAATTAAATGATACAATAGAAGGCGTAAATCATGCTAGTGTATTCTTAACAAATGGTCCTATTGATGGAAACAGTAATTTATTACCATCAATAGAATTTGGTATTGGTGCTGGAGTAGAAATATCTTGGGATGCTGAATAATGAAAAAAATATTAATATTACTAGCATTTCTAGGATTCTTTGCTTTTACAATATCAGTAAATGCAGCTCAAACAAGTGCACCAAAAATTACTTCTGCAGAATATAAAAATGAAAAAATAACAGTTAAAGGAACTGGTACAGGTACAATACAATTAGTTTTATTTGATTTACAAAATTCTCCATTATATATGTCTACTGTTCAAACAAGTAATGGAATATTTGAAATTACGTTACCTAAAATAGATAGTTTAGTAGATGGTGATTATAATATTAAAATAGCTGATTATAATGGTGCTAATGTAGATAATAAAATATTAACTATAAAAATTAAAAAAATATCTAATCCACAAACAAGTGATAATATATTAATATCAATACTTGTTAGTGGAATATGTATAATAGGACTTATTGGATGTCTTATTTATATGAAAAAGAAAGAAAACATTATATTATAATCAAAAAAAGTATGATAATTAAATTATTATACTTTTTTTAACTCATTAAGAACCAAATATGATTAATAATCATATAATTTAATGGGTGAATTAAATGAATATAAAAGGAATTGTTATAGATGCAGGACATGGTGGAGATGATCCAGGTGCTAGTGGTAATAGTATTGTTGAAAAAGATTTAGCTCTAAAGATATCACAAGAATTATATGATAAGTTAAAGTTGTTAGGTATACCAGTATATTTAACTAGAACAGTTGATGAAACTCTATCTCCATCTGAAAGAACAGATAGAATATTAAAAGCATTTGGTAATGATAAAAATGTAATAGTAGTATCTAATCACATAAATGCAGGTGGTGGTGATGGTGCTGAAGTGATATACGCTTTAAGGAATACTAGCACATTGTCAAATCTAATATTAGATAAATTAAATGAAGAAGGCCAAAATGTAAGAAAAGCATATCAAAGAAGATTACCAAGCGATACATCTAAAGATTATTATTTTATACATAGAGATACTGGGGTTACAGAACCAGTTATTGTTGAATATGGTTTTCTTGATAGTAGTTTAGATGATGTAAATCAATTAAAAAATGATTATATTAAATATGCTGATGCTGTGGCAGAAGCAATTGCAGAATATGTTCAAGTTCCATATATATCAGATAATACATATATAGTTAAAGCTGGCGATAGTTTATGGAGTATAGCAAGAAAATATAATATA
>DAOPJC010000112.1:0-3082 GCA_035399485.1 Bacilli bacterium | reverse complement strand
CGAAGTTCTAATGCTTCTCTTTCACCAGTTGAAGCTCCACTTGGAACTGCGGCACGACCCATTATTCCATTTTCTAAAGTAACATCAACTTCAACAGTAGGATTACCTCTAGAATCTAATATTTCTCTTGCATGTACATCTTGTATTTTCATAAAATCATCCTCTCTTAACTATAAAAATATTATAGCATTTTACTATTATTTATTAAATACATTTGACAAACATGTTTACATTTATTATAATATTAAAACTGTTAGGAGCTACATATGGAAAAATATACAGATGAATTAGTATTAATGATAATTGGCAATGAAAAAGAAGAATTAGATGGCAAAATAATTAAAAGTTCTTATAAAGATTCACATCTTCATTCTATAATAGAATTAAGTAATATTTTAAAAGAACAAGGAATTAATTTAGAGTATTTTAACAAAAATACTGCAGAAGAAGCAGCATTTGATATTGTAAAAAAAGGTTATATTTTATTATTTAATGTTTATGATGTTTTAGCCTTTTTAAAACTACCTAAAACTATAACATTAAAGCAATATAAAGTATTAGAATTATTAGAAAAAGAACTTAGTAATTTTGTTTTATACGAACAAGTAATTAATCCAGAAAATGAAGAAGAATTTTCTTCTATCGAACATGATAAAAACTTTGTATTAAAAAAAGAAAAATATAATATAAAAGAAGTTAATTAAATTAACTTCTTTTTATTTTATATAACTCTTAAATTCATTTCCTCTATCTTCAAAACATTTATATTGATCCCATGAAGCACAAGCTGGAGATAATAAAACTATATCACCTTTTTTTGCTTCAGCAATTGATCTAAGTGTTGCCTCTTTTAAATCATTTAAAACTATACATTCTTTATTAATAGAATCACACCAAAATTTAATTCTTTCTTTTGTTTCACCATAACATACTACTAATTTTACATTACTCATATAATCATTTAATGGTTCAAATGAATGTCCTCTATCAAGACCACCCATAATTAATATAGTTGGTTTATTAAATGACTTAACTGCAATAATAGTAGAATCTGTATTAGTAGATTTACTATCATTATAATAATCAACATTATTTAAAGTTTTAACAAATTCTATACGATGTTCTACACCATTAAAAGTATTTAAAATCTTTTTTATAACTTCATTAGATACATTATATTTTTTTACTACCATAATAGCGCACATAATATTTTCATAATTATGCATACCTTTTATTTTAATATCATCAATTGAAATAATCTTTTCATTTTCATAATATATATCATTATTTTCTATATAACAATTACATTTTTTATTTTTTGAAAAATATTCTTTATTGCTAATTATATCTTTAGTTAATTCCATACAATCATCATTATCCATATTTATAATAGCAATATCATCTTTTGTATGATTATTAAATATTTTCTTTTTAGCATTTATATAGTTTTCATAACTACCATGAAAATCTAAATGATTATGAAATAAATTAGTTAAAACACTAATATTAGTTTTAAAATTATACATATCAAGTAATTGATGATCACTTATTTCTAATACTAAAATTGTATTATCCCTAACATCTTTTACAATTGAAGAAACAGGATATCCTATATTTCCTCCTAAAATAACATCTAATTTTGCTTCTTTTAATATATTATATATTAATGTTGTAGTTGTAGTTTTTCCATTTGATCCAGTAATACCAATAATACTACTATTTTTATTTAAAAAAGCATAAGCAACTTCTAATTCATTAATAACTTCCATATTTAATTCTTTAGCTTTTACTACACATTTATGTGTTTTTATAATACCAGGATTTTTAATTAAAACATCATAAGAATCATCTAATAATTCTTCTGGATTATCAGTAATAATATATTTTACATTTTTGGATTTTAATTCAGCTACTTGTTTTGGATCTTGTTCTTTCATATCAGTAATTAATATTTCATTATTATAATCACTTAATAATTTTGCTACTTCATAGCCACTTCTTGCCATACCAAGAATAAATATTTTTTTGTTTTTATACATAATATCACTCCTAATTAATTATATCACAATTAATTATTTTAAGACTAAATTATTACTTGGTTTTAACATATACATTAACAGTAACTGTATCATACATTTTTGGAGAAACATTTTGTTCTTCATAAGGTCTACCATAACGTGCTGAACAATAACCTGTTAAAGTAAGTATACCTGTACTTGCATTATATGTTTTAGAAACACCTGGATTCCACCATGATGGATTATAATCATCATTAGCAGGACCACCTAATGAAATATTAGTTATTTCTACTAAGAAATCTGCAGCAGTTAAATTTTGATATCCAGTTATACTTTTAACATCTATTGTTTTTGTATGACTTCCTATAACAAATACTTGTTGACCAAGATTAACCAAATTAACTTTTGTACTTGATTGTGCTTTTAAAGTTTCTAGTTCTGTTTTTTGAGTTTGTTTTAGTTCAGCAATTTGATCTTCATATTCTTGTTTCATATCATTAAAATCTTTTAATGATACTAATTCATCTACTGTATATTCATCTCCAGAATAGTTACAAGTACCTTTTACTACAGTAACTTCATCTGTTGCGGCATTTTTATATGCTGCATATGTTTCATTTTCGATACAAATTGATACTTTTCCATCATTGAATAATTTTACTTTACCTTCTCTTACCTCACCTTTAAAATCTAATTTATTTGTACTTGCTTCACATTTATTATTGCTACAATCAAATTCTAAATTAGTAGTAATGCTTTTCATATTCTTAGCAAAATATAAATCTGCAGCATCTATTATTCCATATGTACTATCTTTTAGTGCATGTTTCTTTGCATCATTTATTATATTTGTTACTACTGGTATTGCAATTAAAGCAATAATTGCTAGTATTAATATTACCGCTAATAGTTCTATTAATGTAAATCCCTTTTTATTCCTCATAATCCTTATCTCCTACTCTAATATAAGAATAACACTTATTCTATTTTTTAGCAAATATATTCAACATATGATAGTGTAAAATAGTTTGGGGTAAGGTACAAAAAAAAGAAAACCAATGTTA
>DAOPJC010000111.1:0-3085 GCA_035399485.1 Bacilli bacterium | reverse complement strand
GACAGTGAATTTATGAAGATAGGTCTGGTAAGTGTGATAGCTAAACAATTTTTTTGCCCGCCCGCTTTGCAGCCTCGCGGCTGCATTTGGGATTTTTGTCACCCTACATTTAAGCACTTTTGCTTCGCAAAATAGCTTAAATTACCATCTTTTTATTCATTATTAATTTTTTTATGTTTTTCTTTTTTTATAATTTCAGTTAATTTTAAACCAAACGTTAATTTTTTAAAAATGAAAAATATATATGTAATAATTTTATCATTCTCATATTTTATTTCCTTTTCACAAAATAATCCAACTGAATTAATAACATTAAAGTATGTTGACGTAACAATTAAGGCTAACATATGTGTAACTAATCCAATAATTGAGTATAATGAAGAGAAAGAATATTTCTGGTACTTGGAAGATATTGGAATAAAATCAACTAAAGGAGCTAGTGGTGGTAGGTTATTACATGGTAAGTTTGATATATTTGATAAAGATGGTAATTTATTATTACAAGAATATTATAAAAACGGATTAAAAAATGGAAAATCTTTAATTTTTAATACATCAGGAGAAATTATGGAGAAAAGGATATATGAAGATGGATTAATAATTTATTGGAAAAGACCAGAATATTATGATAGTACAAAGTATTATGTTGAAAGTATAGGTTATCCGTACTTTGAAGATACGTTGCGAATATATTATTCTTACGGTAAATTATATAAAGAAATTATTACTATTAATGATTCTGATAGAATAAGGTTGAATTTGATATATTATAAATTTAATAATCAATTATCTCATAAATATTACACTCATGGTTTATTCTCAATCTTAATTGGTGAATATAATGAATATTATGAAAATGGTAATATTTCAGTCAAAGGCTATTATGCTAGAAATGATGTTGATGATTTTAAAGAAGGAATTTGGACATGGTATGACAATGAAGGCAATATTACCAGCAGTTTCAGATATAAACTGTACGAAGAATATTATGAAAATGGTAATTTAAAGTTTATTGGCAGTATGATTTATGATGACGAAACTAACGAATGGCTTAGACATGGAACATGGAATACTTATAATGAAGAAGGTAAAGGAAAAGAAACAATTGTATATAATTGGGGTAATATGGATTAATAATTACGAATACCATAGTTGTTTATAAACGTCGATAAAATCCTCTTTCAAAAAGCAATTATTCTACACGTATATATTCTACCGGCACAATATAAGATTCTGGAAAATTAAATGCGTCTAATCTAGTATCTAATATAGCTGAATTATTATCTATTTTTTTGATAGTTAGAAATAAAATATCTTTATCATTTGTATTCAGTTGTATAAATAAACCATTAGCCCCTATCGACCATGCACCTTCCTTTTTTATTCTTTTAAACTCTTTTATTTCATCTTCAATTATAGTTGCCTCCTGAATCAAATTAAATGAATGGTCCTTACTAAAAGTAATTTTAAGGATAGGGTTTATTAAACTATCACAATTATTTAATTTATCACAAGGAAAAGTAAAATTTTCTGGTTTAATTTCTTCATTTGCATTGTCCCAGTTATAAATTCTATTCCCACGCCATGTTCCAATTATTTTATTTTCAATTATATTAATTTCTGAACTGGTTAAACTAGGAGTCCACCTAAAAGTAACTAACTCCTTTTTAGGAAATCTATACTTATCTCCAAAATCTCTGGTTTCCATAATAAGATTATCTTCATTCTTTTCTACAAGATGAAAAATATGCTCCCCAAATACTTCAACATATCTCATAAAGTAATGCCTTTTATATTCCCAATATTCCCATTTCCCCATTCTAGTTGATCCAAAATATTCATCATTAGAACCGTCAGTAAATACAAAAGTATTTTCTGCATTTACAACGAAATTAAAACCATATTCACTATCAATATAAAATTGTTTATTTTTAAAAAAATCAAGATTCAATTCAGTCTTAGTATTATTAATTGGATTTATTAATTTTTCATACACATGTTTGATCCTAATGGAATCTTCTTCTACTTTAAAAATAATTTCAAACCTATTATTTTCTAATTTTCCAGGCAATAAAATGTTTTCTAATTGCATATATACAATGGAATCTGTAACTAAATATTCGGAAGTGTCTTGTGGATCTGTAAAAAGTAAAGAGTATAAGAAATGCTTAGAATCAATAAAGTCAGCATAAAACATTGTCTGGCTATATACACTATCCTTTCCAATTGCTTCCCAATATGCAGTATAATATACCCCATCTAAACATTGAGAATAAGTATTGTTTAATTGTACAAAGACAAATAATATCAGTATAATTTTTTTCATCTTTTACATCATTTTACATTACTACCATCTTTTTAATATATTTCCCTATTGTTTATATATTTAATAGTTTCTTTTTTTTAACAAATATAATTGCTTCTTCTTCCTTCCCTAATCGCAAAAGTCTTTTCAATGTAGCAAGATTAGTATAAGCAATGTAACCGTAATGTCCAAACAACACAAAGAATAAGAATCTTAATATAGGGTAAATATTAAAACCTACTTTAAGTTCACTTAGTGCCCAAAAACCTCTATAGAAAATTATATAAAAGAAAAAAATAATAATAAACAAATTAGACATAACTGGAAAAATTCTTAAAAAAGAATTAAAAAATATTTGTGTATAATTTTTTTCTTCAGGATTCTTAGAAGTAGTAGAAAAAAATTGAGTAATAAGAAGTAAAATAGACATTATTGAACCATAAAGCAAAAACTTATAATCATTGGGGATTGTTTTTAATGAACTACTCCAATATTCAAATATTCCATATGCTCCTGTTTCCTTTGCTCTGACTAATTGTATAATAGCAAAAATATTAAAAAAAATAAGCACTGAAATAGCCTTACTTATTTGATTTCTTATAGGGATATAGAAATTTACTTTTTCATTTCTCATGATTATCTATTTTTTATTCTATTTAATTAAAAAAAACAGAGATTATATTTCTAAATAAAATTAAACAATCTGATTGTATATTGTACAATTAAAGTCAAAAATAAAAATACACAATAGTTTTCTTCATTTCGTCAATAACTCAGCTA
>DAOPJC010000110.1:0-3097 GCA_035399485.1 Bacilli bacterium | reverse complement strand
AATAATGGTGCTGTTTATATTAATACTGATGATTATAATAGTTTATTTAATAAAGAAAATTATCAAAGTAGTGTATTTGTAGATAATATTAAAAATATTGATAGTCTAATTACTAAATTACAAGATAGTGGTTATGATACAATTGCCGCTAAAGATGTAATAGTAAATTATGATTTCTTAGCAGCATTACATATTTTTAAAACTATAGTAACAATAGTATTAATAGTAGTATTATTCTTTATATCTTATTTCGTAATAAGAATAATCTTAAAATCTAGAAATACATATTTCTCTACTATAAGAATGTTGGGAGCAACTAAAAATATATCTAAACAATTACTTATTATAGAATTAATAGTAGTATCTAATTTAGCTTATATTAGTTTTATTACTTTATTATATTTAAATTATATTAAACTATTTAGTGTTGAATTTATGACTACAATTACAACTTATTTAGAATTAAAAGATTATATATTACTATATGTAATATTAATATTAATGTCTTATCTTGTAAGTTTAAAATTTGCTAAAAAATTATTTAAAAATAGTGCTGTATCAACACTAAAAGAGGAGGTGTAATTCATGTTAAAAATAAGCAATTTAAATAAATACTTTAATAAAGGTAAAAAGAATGAATTACATGTTATTAATAATACTTCTATTACATTAGAAGATAATGGTTTAGTGGCTCTTTTAGGACCATCTGGTTGTGGTAAAACTACATTACTTAATTGTATTGGTGGTCTTGATAAAGCTAATAAGGGTACAATTTATTTAAATAATAAGAAGATTAATTCTAAATTAGCAAGTAGAGTAGATGAATTAAGAAATTTAAATGTTGGATATATATTCCAAGATTATAAATTAATTGATAATATGAGTGTATATGATAATATTGCTCTTGTTCTAACAATGATTGGCTTAAAAGATAAAAAAGAAATAAAAAAACGTGTTGAATATGTACTTGATAAAGTAGGAATGCTTAGATATAAGAAAAGACCTGCAGGTATGCTTTCTGGTGGTGAAAGACAAAGAGTTGGTATAGCTCGTGCAATTGTTAAAGATCCTAATATTATATTAGCTGATGAACCAACAGGTAATCTTGATAGTAAGAATTCATTAGAAATAATGAAAATAATTAAAGCTATCTCAAAAGATAAATTAGTTATATTAGTTACACATGAGCAATCATTAGCGAAGTTCTATGCTTCTAGAATTATTGAAATTCAAGATGGTCAAGTAATTAAAGACTATGAAAATGATAATGTTGATTCATTAGATTATGAAATAGATAATACATTCTATTTAAAAGATTTAGAATTAGATAATATTTCTAAAAAAGACAATAATATTAATATATATACTGATGAGTCAAGTGGAAAAATTAAATTAGATATTGTTGTTAAAAAAGGTAATATTTATATAAGAAGTAATACTAATGACAAAATTGAAGTAGTAGACGAAAATTCTTCTATTGAAATGATTGATGAACACTATAAAAAGATTGAGCAAGCAGATATCGATAAATATCAATTTAATTTTAAAGATATTATCAATGATAATTATAAGAAAAAATATAGTTCTATTTTTAATCCTATTTCATTAATTACTAATGGTTTTAGAAAAATATTTAATTTTCCTATATTAAAGAAAATTTTATTAATAGGATTTGTTTTATCAGGAATGTTTGTATTATATTCTACTAGTACTATTACTGCAACATTAACAATAAAAGATAAAGATTTTGTAGAATATAATAAAAACTATTTAACTATATCTATGAAAAAAGTAAAAATTGATGAATTTATTAGTTATGAAAAAGAAAAAAATATTAATTATATATTACCAGGTGATTCATCAGTTAATTTCTTTATTAAATATAATTATTTATATCAAACAGATAAACTTAATGATGTATTATCTGGATCATTATCATCACTTGATATGATTAGTAAAGAAGATTTAATTTGTGGAACTATGCCTACTAATGCTCAAGAAATAGTAGTAGATAAACTTGCTATTGAAGGAATGTTTAGTGTTAATCCTAATGCTGCTATGATAGGAATAACTGATTATAAAGAATTACTTAATAAAGAAGCTATTATAGCTAATATGGATAATTTTAAAATAGTTGGTATAACTGATTTAGGAAGTCCTTCTATATATACTGATAATAGTCAATTTATTAATATCATTTCTAATAATAAAGATGATATGGAAAGTGAAAGTACAAATTTAATAGATTATAAATTATATGAAAATAAAAATGGTGTAACTTTAAAAGAGGGTAGAGCACCTGTTAATGATTTCGAAGTAGTAGTTGGTATTCAAAATAAAGATAGTATGCCAATTAATAAACAAATTAATAAAACTATTAATGGTACTAAATTAACTGTTGTTGGATATTATGACAGTGTATATAATGATGAATATTACTTTGTAAGTAATAATACTATTAGATATAATACAATACTTACAAAAGAAGATATTACAGTATATAGTAGTGATAAAGAAAATACATTAAATGATTTTAGAAATAAAAATTTAAATATAAATGATAGTTATGAGAAAAGCAAAAAAGATTATATGAATGAAGCTCGTGATTCAATTAATGCTTCATTACTAGTTTCATTTATTATACTAGGTATATCTTTAGTAGAAATATTCTTAATGATCAGAGCATCTTTCTTATCAAGAATAAAAGAAGTTGGTATACTTAGAGCTATTGGTGTTAAAAAGTTAGATATTTATAATATGTTCTTTGGAGAAATATTTGCTATGACTACAGTAGCATGTGTTCCAGGAATAATATTTATGGCTTATATACTTAATACTTTAACTGGTATTAAACAATTGGCTAGAATGTTTACTATTAATCCATTTGTAATTATAGTATCAATTATCTTAGTTTATGTATTTAACTTAATAGTAGGATTAATTCCAGTATTTAATACTATTAGAAAAACTCCTGCTAATATATTAGCTAGACATGATTTAGATTAATATTTATATATTTAAAGCATATATTTTATTATGAATATAATATATGCTTTTTTATTGTCTTTAATAGCCAGTATTTCGACTTTATTAGGAA
>DAOPJC010000109.1:0-3260 GCA_035399485.1 Bacilli bacterium | reverse complement strand
ACACTATGACACTATAAAAGTATGTACCCCACACCTAAATCAAGTGTCATAGTGTCACTAATCTATTAAATCACTAACTGAAATATTGTAATATTCAGCTATTTTACTTACTACTTCTACACTTAGATTTCTTGTACCTTTTTCATACTTATTATAAGTGGATACATCTATATCTAAATATGTAGCAATATCTTTTTGTAATTTATTATTTTCTAATCTTAAGTTTTTAATTCTTAGTCTTGCTCTTGCTTGTGTCTTATCTTCTATATCATCAAAATACTTTTTCATTGCTTTAGGATCATCAATGTTACCAACATAACTTCCATTACTTTGTCTCTCTAAGCTTTCCTTATATCTATAAATATCTCTTAAATTTTCACCGGTATCAGGTATATCTTCTAAAAAGTAATTAGATGGCACTTTATAAAATTTAGATAAATCAGATAAAACAGAAATAGGAATTGCTCTATCTCCTAATTCATAGTGTTTATAAGTTGAAGTATTAATAGCTAAAACTTGACAAGCTTCTTTTTGAGTTAAATTCATTTTGTTTCTTAATTCAGCCATTTTTTTACCAATAGCTATATCAATATTTCTTCTTTTTTCCATACAATCTCCCTACTTTTTATTTACTTTTAACGATTGCTTAATTAAAGGGATAATAGAATCTATATCATCTATATTTGATATTTCTACTCTATAATCACCATTTCCCCAATGTCCAATATTTGTTATATCTCTTGCAATATTTAATGGGTCATCCAATGTTCCTTTTTTCATATTAATTTCAATTCTTAATTTGTTTTGAGTAAATTCCACATCAACTATATTTCTGATTCCTTTAAAAGCTATATATACTTTTTTTACATCAACATCAATATCATCTAATTCAAGAATTCTATTTTTTAATTCATAATATAATTGCTTTGTTTTCTCTGGTAAATTTGATAAATGATCTTCTTCTGTATAAACTTTAATCTCTTTATCAACAACTTTTTGACTATCTTTTAATTGAACACTCTTAATACTAACATTACTATTTTTTTGAATAAATTCAATATCAATAATATCTTCTTCATATCTAGTAACTTTTATTAAATCAACTGGAATATCTTTAAAATCAGATGCATTCAATTGAAATTTATTATAAATTGGTGATACAAATACTATGCGAGATTGACTCCAATCAATTTTTTCAGGTGTTAAATTTGAATTAGTTTTTGTATTATACTTTAAAACAAAATCTGCTTTTCTTTCTAAAAGTAATTTTAAATAAGTATATCCTTGATCAACTAAACTTGAATTTCTAACATTCTTATATTCTATTATTCTAAAAGAATTAGTTTCATTATCAAAAGCCAACGTATCAATTCTAAAGTCACCTACAGTAAATTCTGTTTCGATAAATTTATAATTTAAAATCATTTCTAATTTTTTTTCAAAGTATGTTTGTAATTCTTTTTCATTTATAAAATCATTTTGATTTAGTGTTTTATTATTCTTTATAATCATTTATATCACTCCTATTTTCTCGTTAATATCATTATAACATAAAGTTTCCAATTTGGAACATTTTTTATTTTAAATATTTTTTTAATTTTTATTAAAAAAGTTTAAAAAAGACTTGACAATATGGAACTAACAATATATAATTGATTTACAAGTGCCAATTTGGAACTTATTATTTTAAATAATAATATGACACTTTGGAACTTAAAAAATTGTTCTTTGAAAACTAAATAGAGTTGGAAATCGCCGATAAGCCGACTCGTTAAATAAATACAAGGCAAAATGGAAGACCCTATTGGTACGGGAGATATTAGGAATATCTAAAATTCCTTAGGGGATACTCTACCCTTTTTCAAAATAAGACATACTTTCAAAGATCTATAAAATATTAAAACCTGTATGTGTTATTTTGAATAAAAGAAATTATGAAAGGAGGTATGAATATGATAGATAAAGAAATAAAAAAAATCATTAATACTAAAGATTTCGATTTAGAACAAGAATTAATGAGATTAGTATGTGGCCTATCTACATTCACAGATAGAACTCATGAAGAAATTGAAGAATACTACAAAATTAATTATGATAACAACATAAAAGAATTAAAAGATGCTTGTTTCAATATTTATAAAGATGTTGAAGAATTAAAGAAAAAACTTAAATAAGGGGGTCGATATATGAAAGCAAGCGAAACATTAGAGTTAATTTCAAAACAATGGTGTGATTTAAACGATTTAATGAAATTAGCACAAATAGGAAAAAATAATGCATTAAAACTAAGAAATGATTTTAAATATCAATTAGAATGTGATGGATATATTTTACCTAAAAATTTATTACCAATGTGTGAAGTAGTTAGTAAATTAAAAATAAATATAGCATACTTACAAAAAATGGCTAAACAGGAGATATAAATGAAAGTAATAAATAGTAAAAATCAGAGCAAAAAAAAAGATAACATTATAAACGGAATAATGAAATCAAATGGGCTCTATTGTTTAGTAGCAAGACCAAAGGTTGGTAAATCTCTATTAGCATTACAGATAGCCAATTCTTTAGTTAATAACAAACAATTTCTAGGATTTGATATAAATCCCTCACCTGTACTTTATATTAGCACAGAACTGTCTGAAAATCAATTAAATGAACGTATAGAAATTGCCGGATACAACTTCGGCAATTCTTTATTCTTTGTTGAAAAAGATAGTAATCACTCTCTTAGTTTAAGGGATGATTTATTATTAGACATAAAAGAATTTTCAGAAGATTATAATGGAAGATTTGTTATAGTAGATATGTTATGCGGTATAGACTATGGAGCATATTACGACATTAATGATTATAAAAGTATGACTGAAGTAGTCTTTTCAAGATACAGAGATTTAATTAAAAAATATAATTTAACTTTCCTATTAATTCATCATACTAATAAATCAGGTAATTCATTAGGAAGTACAGCAATAGAAGGTTGCGTAGATGGAACATTTAATTTAAAAGATAATGGATTTGGTACTTATACATGTTTAACAAGTAATAGAGATTTTGATAGTATAGAACTTAATTTAAAACTAAATAGTAATTTAACATTTGAATTAGTTAAAGAAGATAATTCAGAACTTGATTATAACATTTCTTTATTTCTAAGACATGTTATTAAAAATAAAGAAGTTAGATTTACATCAGCTCAAATGGTAGCAACTTTAGGTATGCAAATTACACCAACTAAATTTGGAATGTTATTAAATAAGAAT
>DAOPJC010000108.1:0-3296 GCA_035399485.1 Bacilli bacterium | reverse complement strand
ATATGAACAAATTCAAGACTTTGTTGCAGTAATACCTAATATATTTAGTAAGATTCAAGATTGGATAGATGCTTTATTTAAATCATTAGATAGCATTACTGATATAGATATTATGTCTGTCAAAGATAGCTTATTTGATAAGATAGGACATATTGGTACAGATATGGCTGCTGCTTTACCAGAAGTGTTAATATCAACTATATCATCTTTATTCTCTGGTATTGGAAATATTTTAGTAGGATTAATTATAGGGTTCTTCTTACTTGTAAGTTTTGATAATACAGCATCAGTAATTGATTTCTTACCAAAGAAAATGAAAAAAGTAACAAAAGAAGTTTTATTAGAGATAGATGGAGCGTTAAGAACATTTGTAACAGGATCAATTCTTGATTGTACATTTATATTTATTATTACTTCAATAGGATTATATTTTGCAGGATTAAAAGCACCATTATTATTTGGATTATTCTGTGGTATAACAAATATTATTCCATATGCAGGACCATATATTGGTGGTATTCCAGCAGTAATAGTAGGTTTCTCACAAGGAATAACAACAGGTATATTAACACTAGTTATAATATGTGTAATTCAATTCTTAGAAGGTAACTTCTTACAACCTGTAATTTTATCAAAAACAACAAAATTACATCCAGTAACAATTATGATAGGATTATTAATATTTGTATATTTCTGGGGTATAATAGGAATGGTTATTTCAACACCATTAATCGCAGCAGGTAAAGCTGTAGTATTGTATTTTAATGAAAAGTATGATATATTAAAAATCAGTTAAATCAATGACGAAGAAAAGTAAAATATTTATATTACAAAGAGACTTAATGTTTGGTGAAAATTAAGAGTATATTATTTGAAAGCTACTTCTAAGAGCACACAAATTGTGCCGGGTAAAACCGTTATATTAATTAAGTTAAATTAGGATGGTACCACGGCTCTTTCGTTCCTAGAAAGATACGTGGTTTTTATTTTAAATAAAGGAGGATTATATGGAATTTAATAAAAGAAACATGAAAATATTTTTAATATCAGGTAAAGCAAGAAATGGTAAAGATACTACTGCCGATATTATTAGAAATTATTATGATAAGAAGAATATGAAAACTACTAATGATTCATATGCCTATTATATGAAAGATTATGCCAAAAGAATTACTGGTTGGGATGGTAGTGATGAAACAAAACCTCGTGAATTCTTACAACAATTTGGAACTAATTTAGTTAGAAGTAAAATTGATGATAATTTTTTTATTGATCGAATGGTAGGAGATTTAAAAGTATTTGAATATTTTTATGATATAGTTACAATATCAGATGGTAGATTTCCAAATGAATTAGATACAATAAAAAATAATTTTGATAATGTTACAACATTTAAAATATATAGACCTAATTTCGATAATGGTTTAACAGAAGAACAAAAAGAACATCCTAGTGAAACAGCATTAGATAATTATGAAAATTATGATTATGTTGTGGAGAATAATGGGACAGTTGAAGATTTACGTAATAAAATAGAAAAAATATTAGAGGAGATGTAAATATGAATTTAAAAGATTTATATATAAACTTTTTTATAAGTAAAGGACATAAGCAAATACCAAGTGCTCCAGTAGTGCCTGAAAATGATCCATCTGTATTATTTAATACAGCTGGTATGCAGCCATTAATTCCTTATTTAATGGGTCAAACTCATCCATATGGAACAAGATTATGTGATTATCAAAAATGTGTAAGAACTAATGATTTAGATGTTATTGGAGATAAAACTCATCATACATTTTTTGAAATGTTAGGTAACTGGAGTTTAGGAGATTACTTTAAAGAAGAGAGTATTGCATATAGTTTTGAATTTTTAACAAGTGTATTAAATATACCTGTTGAAAAACTTGCTGTAACAGTATTTGAAGGTGATAAAGATATTCCAAGAGATGAAGTTAGTGCTAATGCATGGAAAAGTCATGGAATTAGTGAAGATAGAATAGCTTATTTGGGAGCAGATAATAACTTTTGGATAGCAGGAGAATCTGGTCCTTGTGGTGGAGATACTGAAATATTTTATTTTAGAAGTACTGATCCAGTGCCAGATAAATTTGATCCAGAAGATGAAAGATGGGTTGAAATTTGGAATAATGTATTTATGCAATATAATAAAGCAAGTGATGGTACAGTAACTGAATTACCAAAGAAAAATGTTGATACAGGAATGGGACTTGAAAGAGTTGCTGCTGTACTTGAAGGCGTAGATGATAATTATGCTTCTTCAGTATGGAGTGATGTAATTAATAAAATAGAGGAAGTATCAGGATTAAGTTATAAAGGCAATGAAGAATCTATGCGTATTATAGCTGATCACATAAGAACAGCTGTATTTATATCTGCAGATCCGGCAGGAATTAAACCATCTAATACTGATCAAGGCTATATATTAAGAAGATTAATTAGAAGAGCAATAAGACATGCTAAAAAATTAGGTATTGTAATAGATAGTAATTGGGAAGAAGAAATTGCTTTATGTATTTTGAATAAATATTCTAAATATTATCAAGAATTAGTTGATAATAAAGAAGTAGTATTAGAAGTACTTAAAAATGAAAAAATTAAATTTAATAGAACACTTGAAAAAGGATTAAGAGAATTTGAAAAAATTACTTCTAGAATTAGCGATGGCAAATTAGATAAAGATTTAGCATTTAGATTATATGATACTTATGGATTTCCTATTGAACTTACAGTAGAATTAGCAAAAGAATTAAATATTGATGTTGATGTTGAAGGATTTAAAGAAAAATTTAAAGCACATCAAGAATTATCAAGAACAGCTTCAGCAGGTAAGTTTAAAGGTGGCTTAGCAGGTAATGATGAAATAGAAACTCGTTATCATACTGCAACTCACTTACTTAATGCTGCTTTAAAAGTAGTAGTAGGACCTGATGTTCATCAAAAAGGATCTAATATTACTGATGAGAGAATGCGTTTTGATTTTAGTTGTGATCATAAATTAAGTGATGAAGAAAAGAAACAAGCTGAAGATTTAGTAAATAAATGGATAAATGATTCTATAGATGTTACAGTAGAAGAAATGAAAAAAGAAGACGCTATTAAGTCTGGAGCAGAATGTATGTTTATTGAAAAATATCCAGATATTGTAACAGTATATACAATAGGTGATGTTTCAAAAGAATTATGTGGAGGACCACATGTAAAAAATACTAGTGAGTTAAGAACTTTTAGTATAAAAAAAGAAGAAGCTTCATCAGCTGGTGTAAGAAGAATAA
>DAOPJC010000107.1:0-3310 GCA_035399485.1 Bacilli bacterium | reverse complement strand
GGAATCAATATAAGGATATAGTTGTATTTAAAATACTTCCTACACATGATAATGTAATAAATAATTGGTATATGCAAGATGCATTCCCTAGTTATTGGAATAAAATAGAAAATAATACAAATTATAAAATAGGATTTAATTTATCTTATACAACTGATGAAGGAGATTTCAGTTGGAATATTATTAAACCTAGTGATCGCTTTTATGAAGTATTTAATTATGTACAATTATATACATATGATGATGTTACTCCAACTAAAGGTTCATGGTATGATCATTTAGATGACAATGAAATGACTGAAGGAGTATTAATGACATCTATAAAATTATGTGCAAGTTCATACATTGATAAAATACATTCACCAATGAAATTAACAGTATTTACATACGATGGTGATGATGACTTTGATCCAGTAACTAAAATGTATCGTGGTAAAAGTTATCATACAATTTATATATATAAATCTAATTAATATTAACTATCAATTATTTTATCATCTCATATTATATATTAGGTGATAAATATGAAAAACATATTAGAAATAAAAGATTTAAAGAAAAGTTATTATACTAATAATGGAGAAATATTAGCTATTAAAAACTTTTCTTTTAATTTGGTTAAAGGTGAATTTATTGCGATTGTAGGTCCTTCTGGTTGTGGGAAAAGTACATTATTAAGTATATTATCTGAAATAGAAAAACCTAATGAAGGAGTAATAATATTTAATGATAATAGTAAAATAGGATATATGTTACAAGAAGATGCTCTATTACCATGGAGAAATGTATTAAGAAATTGTACATTAAGTTTAGAAGTAAATAAAACTGATACAAAAGAAAATATTGATAAAATTATTAATCTTTTAACTAAGTATGGTTTAAAAGATTTTATGTATAAATATCCTAATGAATTATCAGGAGGAATGAGACAAAGAGTGGCATTAATAAGAACATTAGCAACTAATCCAGATATATTATTACTTGATGAACCATTTTCAGCATTAGATTATCAAACAAGATTATCTTTATCTGATGACATATATAAAATTATAAAGGAAGAAAAAAAGACTGTTATTATGGTTACACATGATTTAGCCGAAGCTATATCAATGGCAGATAAAATCGTTATTATATCAAATAGACCAGCAGTAATTAAAAATATTATTGATATAAATTTATCTGACAAAAGTACACCAATTAATAGTAGAAAATGTAAAGAATTTAGTTATTATTATGACATAATATGGAAAGATATAGATCATTATGATTAATTATAAAGAGTATAAAAAAAGAAAAAAAATATATAATTTTTCTATAATATTTGTTCAAGTATTAGTACTTATTTCTTTTATACTAATATGGCAACTTCTTTCAGATAATAAAATAATAAATTCTTTTATTTTTTCTAGTCCTAAAAAAGTATATCTTACAATAATAGATTTATATCAAAATGAACATCTATTATCACATATATGGATAACAACATATGAAACATTGATTAGTTTTATATTAGGAACAATAATTGGCATAGTAGTAGCGACTATTATGTGGATGTCTAAATTTTTTGCTAAAGTCATTTCTCCATATTTAACTATAATTAATAGTTTACCTAAAGTAGCATTAGGACCTATTATTGTAATTTGGTTTGGTTCAAGTATCAATTCAATAGTAATTATGGCTCTTTTAATATCTACTATTATTACTATAATTAATGTTTATCAAGCCTTTATTAATATAGATAAAATAAAAATAAAATTAATGAAATCTTTAAAAGCATCAAAATTTTTTATTTATAAAAATCTAATTCTTCCTGGTAGTAAAAAAGTAATACTTAATACTTTAGTAATTAATATCAGTATGTCACTAATAGGAGTTATAATGGGAGAATTTCTTGTATCTAAACAAGGTATAGGTTATTTAATAATGTATGGTTCTCAAATATTTAATTTAAATTTAGTAATAAGTGGAATCGTCATATTATGTATAATATCCGCTATTATGTATTATATTATTTCTTTTATAGAAAAAAAATTAGTTTCCAATAACTAATTTTTTTATTTGTATTTTTTAATAGTCTTATTTTATAATTGATTTTTTGTTATGCTCATACCATATACTAGAAAGGAGTTATATATGAATAACGAAGAAAGAGAAAACTTAAGACAAAAATTATTTTGTAATAAACCTATAATTAAAACTCTATGTTGCTATGGGCCTACTGGGGCAACTGGTCCTACTGGGCCTGCAGGTCCTACTACTATTGCTGTAGGTAGTACTTCAACAGGAGCTCCTGGTACACAAGCAAGTGTAACAAATGTAGGTACAAATCAAAATGTTATTTTAGATTTTGTCATTCCTGAAGGAGAAATTGGACCCACTGGTACTACCGGTCCTACTGGACCTACTGGAGCTACTGGACCTCAAGGTATTCAGGGTTTAACAGGTTTAACTGGTGCGACCGGCCCTACTGGAGCAACTGGTCCTACTGGTCCTCAAGGTATTCAAGGCCTAACTGGTTTAACTGGTGCGACCGGCCCTACTGGACCAACTGGAGCTACTGGTTCAACTACTGGATTAAATACCTATGCAATGGGAACTAGTAATACAGAAGTAACAATTCCAACTAATAACCCAATTAGTTTTAATGATACAACTATAATGAGTACAATAACATATAATGCTGGTAATAGTTCATTTACTTTTCCTGATGCTGGACAATATTTAATAAATTGGACTGCTGGAATACGAAATGAAGGAACTGCTGATCCACTATCAATAGGTGTTTATGAACTATCTCCTACTGCAGGATATGTTGCCTATTCAGAAACAGCAGCAACTATACAGAACAATGGATCGGTAGAAATTTCAGGAACAGCAATTGTCAATGCAACAGCAGGAGCAGTATATCAATTAAATAATTCCAGTACACAAAATATATCTACAGTAGCAAATGGTTTAACTTCTGCTACTATTACTTTAACAAGAATCAATTAATATGAAAAAATTTAAAGTAATAGTTTATGCTATCTGTAAAAATGAAGAAAAATTTGTGGATAGATGGTATGAATCAATGAAAGAAGCAGATGAAATATATGTTTTAGACACTGGTTCTACAGATAATACTGTGGAAAAATTACGTAAACATAATATTACTGTGGAAATCTCTAATATTAAACCTTGGAGATTTGATGTGGCAAGAAATATTTCACTTGATATGGTTTCTACTGATGTCGATATATGTGTATGTACTGACTTAGATGAAGTATTTTTTTTCTATACTTTTTCTAATTCTTTACGCCATCCTTTAACA
>DAOPJC010000106.1:0-3396 GCA_035399485.1 Bacilli bacterium | reverse complement strand
ATACTAATATTAGGTATAATTGCTTTAATTGCCATCCCAGTAGTTAATAATATAATAAAAGAATCTAAAAAGAATGCTTTTAAAGCAACAATAGATAATGTAGTAAATGCTGCTGAAACAAAATGTCAATTAGAACAATTAAAAGGTGAATCTATCACAACAAGTTATGATTTTAGTGATAGTTCAACAAAAACAAAGCTAAATGTAAAAGGAAAAATTCCAATTAATGGAACAATGACTTTAAATGATAGTTGTTTAGTTACAGATATGAATGTTGATGACGGTTCATATACTGCAACATTATCTGGTGGTAAAATATCAGTTACTAATGGATCAGTAACACCTAAAGTTTGTACATTAGTAACCGCAAAAACTCCAGGTACTATATCAATAGGTGATAAATATACATGTAATCCAGGAGATAATACTGATAGAATATTTTATGTATTGGAAGTAACTGATTCTAATATTTCATTAATAATGGATAGAAATATTGATAATACAACTGTTGCATTTTGTAATCAATCGGGTGTAAACTCATCTGATGGAATTGCATGTCAAGCAGATGGAGCAATAGCAAAAATGAATGCTACAACAAGTGGTTGGGCAAAAGTATTAGTAAATTTGCCAACAGGGCAACAAATTGCTAATGCAGGTGGTCTTACAACATGGACTGATAACGGAACATACGTATCAGGATTACCAGCATGGTTATATGGTAACTTGAGTGAAAACCCAGGACCATATGGATATTGGACAAAAACTCCCCAATCCGACAATGCTTATTATGCTTGGTACGTGAGCTATAATGGAAATTTGAGCAATCGTTATAATGTTGTTCTTACTGAACACCAAGGTGTTCGCCCAGTTATAACTATTTCAAAATCTCAAATATAATAAATAATTACTACATCTTTTGATGTAGTTTTTTATATATAGAAATGAATTTGACAAAAAAAATATATTTGCTATAATATTACCTTGTTGAAAGAGGTTGATTTTATGGCAAATACATGTTCATCTTGTACTAATTTAAATTTAGATAAAGAATATAGCAGTTGTGACTGTAAATATTGGTGTGATAAATTTCATGAATGGCATTATGCTGATGAAGCATCATGTTATGATTTTACAAAAGCATATAGTAGATCTGATAGTGTAGCTACATCTTATTATAATAAAAGTGTAGAAAGTCAAAATAGAAATAATTCAGGATGTTTTATAACTACTATAGTATGTGAAATATTAGGTAAAAAAGATTGTGATGAAACTTTAAAAAAATTAAGATTTTTTAGAGATAATTATATGCATAAAGATCGTAAATATTGCGATATTTTATATACATATGATGTAGTAGGACCAATAATTGCAGAAAACTTAAGAAACGATAATAATAAAAAAGAAATAGCACAAAATTTATATAATATTGGTATATCTAAAGTAGCTGAATATATTGATAATAAAAAATATAGTAAAGCTGTTGCTTTATATAAAAGTATGACTGAATTATTAATTGAAGGATATCATATAAATGTTCCAATGTTAAGTAATAATATATATATGAATCAAAATTATAGTCTTGAAAGTACAGGACATGGTAAAATATATATAAAACATATGTAAAACAAAATATTAAATATTTTGTTTTTTTTATGACCAAATTGTAAGAAACATTAAAACTATATATGATATAATTTAATTGTAAAGTGAGGAAAAGAATATGGAAAGTATTATTAAACTTAAAAATGTTTCTAAATTTTATTATAGTAAAGGTGTTATTGCTAGCGGTTTTACTAAAATTAATTTAGATTTTAAAATGGGTGAGTTTGTAGCTATTACTGGTGAATCTGGTAGTGGTAAAAGTACTCTTTTAAATGTCATAAGTGGACTTGACACATATGAAGAAGGAGAACTTTATATAAATGGTGAAGAGACTAGCCATTATACAGAAAAAGATTTTGAAGATTATCGTAGAAAATATATTGGTAATATCTTTCAAAACTTTAATTTAGTTAATAGTTATACTGTATATCAAAATATTGAATTAGTATTATTATTAAATGGTAATAAAAAGAAAGATATTAAGAAAAAAGTATTAGACTTAATTAGAACTGTTGATTTATATCGTTTTAGAAATACTAAAGTTTCTAAATTATCTGGTGGTCAAAAACAAAGAGTTGCAATTGCGAGAGCACTTGCTAAAGAAACACCAATTATTATTGCTGATGAGCCAACAGGTAACCTTGATAGTAGATCAGCTAATAGTATTATTAAATTATTAAGTGAAATAGCAAAAGATAAATTAGTTATTGTAGTAACACATAATTATGAGCAAGTTGAACCTTATGTAACTAGAAAAATTAAAATGCATGATGGTAAAGTACTTGAAGATAAAAAAATTAAAGAAGTTACAACTAAAGAAGTAGAACAATTAGAAGAATATAAAAATATTACAAATCTTAATAGAATTAGATTAGGTTTTAGAAATGCATTTAATATTATACCTAAATTTTTATTAGTATTTGGTGTCTATTTATTTATTACAGTAGCATTAATGAGTGAATACTCTTCTACAAAACAAGATGAATATCAATCATCTAAAGAAGGATATAATTACTATTTTAATAATTTAGATGATACAAGAGTAATAATTAAAAAGAAAGATAAATCTCCTATTACTGAAAATGATTTTAAAGAGATAGAAAAATTAAGTAATGTTAAAGAAATATTTAAAAATGATTTATTACTTGATATGAATATAAGTATCAATGATGGAGAAAATTTTTGGGTAGATGGTAATGTTTTAAGTACTAAATCTCTTGATAAAGTAGATTATGGTAGATTACCTGCTAATGATGATGAAATAGTATTAATGGGTAATAAAGATGATTATTATATTGCTAATGAAGCAGATAATTTTATGAATAAAGAAATGTTTATTCAAAATAATAATGGTAATGAAAGTAATTCTAATAAAAAAGTAAAAATAGTAGGTATTAAATATAATGATACTTCTAGTGATTATACTTATTCCTTCTATATATCAGATTATATGATGAATTATTTTAACTTACAAATAAATCAACAATATAGTAATGTAGAAATAAGTTTTATGGGCAAATATTATAGAACAGGTAATTTTACTCAAGAATTTAAAGTTGTTCCAAATAATAATGTTCCACAAGGACATGTTTATTTAACTGAAAGTTATGATTATTTATGTCCTAATTTTAAATGTATTAATCAATCAATTTATATAACAGCAAGAAATTTATATTATGAAGATGTAAAGATTTTAAATGTATTGAAAACATATAATAAAAATAATTATAATAGTATTTTAGGATTAAATAAAGATGATTTATTTGTTGCTGAGTGCTTTGCAAATGCAGGTCC
>DAOPJC010000105.1:0-3413 GCA_035399485.1 Bacilli bacterium | reverse complement strand
ATCATTATCATTAAAATATGGTGATAAAAAAGAACGTGTTATTACTGGTTTAAAAAGAATTTCAAAACCAGGATTACGTGTATATGCAAAGGCTGAAGAAGTACCAACTGTACTTAATGGTTTAGGTATCGCTATAGTTTCAACATCAAAAGGTGTTATGACTGGAAAAGATGCTAAGAAAGAATCATTAGGTGGAGAAGTATTAGCTTATGTATGGTAATTAGTAGAAAGCAAAAGGAGGATTTAATATGAGTCGTATTGGTAATAGAAAAATTACAATACCTGAAAATGTTACAGTATCAGTTGATGGTAATATTGTAAAAGTAAGTGGTCCTAAAGGTGAACTTTCTACTGAAATACATAAAGATATTACTGTAAGTATTGAAGGTAATATTATTACTTTAACAAGAAAAGATGATACAGTTAAAAATTTCCATGGTACTGCTAATGCAAATATCAGTAATATGATTACTGGTGTTTCAACAGGATATGAAAAAAGATTAGAGTCAATTGGTGTAGGTTATCGTTTTGCATTAAAAGATGGAAAATTAGTAGTAACTGCTGGTTATTCTCATCCAGTAAATGTTGATATTCCAACAGGATTAACTCTAGAAGTTCCAAGCAACACTGAATTATGTGTTAAAGGAATTGATAAATGTTTAGTAGGAGAATTTGCTGCTAACGTTAGAAAAATAAGAGAACCAGAACCTTACAAAGGTAAAGGTATTCGTTATAAAGATGAAGTAGTTCGTCGTAAAGAAGGAAAGAAAGCATCTAAATAATAAAAAGTAAAGGAGAGTAATACTTATGATTAAAAAAGTATCTCGTAATGATATGCGTGAAGCTAGACATTCTCGTGTAAGAGAAAAAATTACTGGTTCAAGTGTTGAACCAAGATTAAATGTGTTTAGATCAAATAGTAATATTTTTGCACAAATCATTGATGATGAAAAAGGTGTTACTTTAGTTAGTGCTTCTTCAATTGATAAAGAATTAAAAATTGAAAATGGTAGTAATGTTGAAGCTGCTGCAAAAGTAGGCGAATTACTAGCTAAAAGAGCAAAGAAAGCTAAAATTACTAAAGTAACTTTTGATAGAGGTGGATACCAATATCACGGACGTGTTAAAGCTTTAGCAGAAGCAGCACGTGAAAATGGATTAGAATTCTAAGAGGAGGAATCTAGATGGAAAAGGAAACTAGAAGAAGAGAACCAAGACCAAAAATGTATGAAACTAAAATCATTAATATTGGTCGTGTTACAAAAGTAACAAAAGGTGGTCGTCATTTCCGTTTCTCTGCTACAGTTGCTGTTGGAGATAGAAAAGGTCAAGTAGGAATTGGAACTGGTAAAGCTAATGAAGTACCAGATGCAATTAAGAAAGCTGAACAAGCTGCAACAAAGAATGTAGTAAGAGTTTCAATCGTTGATAATACTACTATTCCACATGAAGCAATCGGTGTAAGAGGTGCTAGTAAGGTTTTATTAAAACCAGCATCAAAAGGTACAGGAGTTAAAGCTGGTGGACCAGTTCGTGCTGTACTTGAATTAGCAGGAGTTAAAGATATATTATCAAAATCACTTGGATCAAATACAAAAATTAACATGGCATATGCAACATTAGAAGCATTAAAAGTTCAAAAAACAAGAGAGAAAATAGCTAGTTTACGTGGCAAGAAAGTTGAGGATTTAATATAATGAAATTAAATAATATTCATCCTAACGAAGGAGCTGTAAAAGCTCCAAAAAGAATTGGACGTGGAGTAGGTTCTGGAACTGGTAAAACAAGTGGAAAAGGTGAAAAAGGACAAAACGCTCGTAGTGGTGGTGGAGTTCGTCCAGGTTTTGAAGGTGGACAATTACCTTTATTCAGACGTTTACCAAAAAGAGGATTCTCTAATGCAAAATTCAAAACAAGATATGCTGTTATTAATTTAAGTGATTTAAATAAATTTGATGAAAATTCTGAAATTACACCAGAATTATTAAAAGAAATGGGATTAGTAAAAAATCAATTAGATGGAATTAAAGTATTAGGAAATGGTACTTTAGAGAAAAAATTAATTGTTAAGGCACACAATTTCTCAAGTGTTGCTAAAGAACAAATAGAAAAATTAGGTGGAAAAGCAGAGGTGATTTAGTATGTTTGCAACATTAAAGCAAATAGCAAGTCGCAAGAATAGAGATTTACAAAAGAAAATCTTATTCACATTTGGGGCTTTATTCATCTTTAAATTAGGAACTGCTATTATAGTTCCAGGAATTGATAAAGATTCATTAACAGGAAATTTAGGATTTTTTGAATTAATTAATGCTTTAGGTGGAGGAGCAATGGAGAAATTCTCTATATTTGCTTTAGGTGTAATGCCTTATATCACTGCATCAATTATTATTCAATTATTATCTATGGATATTATTCCATATTTATCTGATTTATCTAAACAAGGTATTTCAGGAAGAACTAAAATGAATCAAATAACAAGAATATTAGGAATCATTCTTGCATTTGTACAAGGCTATATCTATTCATTTACTTATGTAAGTGATGGATCAACTTTACAATATATAGAATTTGCAGTTATATTAACTGCTGGTACATCATTCTTGTTATGGTTAGGAGATCAAGTTACAGCTAAGGGGATAGGAAATGGTATTTCCTTAATAATCATGGCTGGTATAATTTCTAATTTACCAACTATGTTTGCATCTGCTTGGGGATCATTAGTAACAGGTACAACTGTTCAATCTATTGCTTTAGGATCAACTTTATTTGCTGTATTTGTTATTGTATACATTGCTATAGTATTAGGAATTGTATATGAAGAAATTACAGAAAGAAGAATTCCTATTCAATATGCTAATAAATCAACAAGTAGTTATGGGGGAAAACAAAGTTATATTCCTTTTAAACTTAACTCTTCAGGAGTTATACCTGTAATATTTGCATCTGCATTAATTTCAATTCCATCAATTATTGCTTCATTACTTAAAAATGATGCAATTACATTATTTGTTAATAAATGGATAGTTATGACTACTCCAACAGGTTTAGTATTATATATATTATGTATATTTGCATTTGCATATTTTTATACATTTATTCAAATTAAACCAGCTGAATTAGCAGATAATTTAAATAAAAATGGAGGATATATTCCTGGTATAAGACCTGGTGATGAGACAATTACTTATTTACAAAAAGTAATTAAAAGAATTACTTTTGTTGGAGCTATTGCCTTAGCAATTATTGCTTCTTCACCAGTATTATTCGGAATGTTCTCAAATATGCCAACTACTGTTTCAATTGGTGGTACAGGATTACTAATTGTTGTAGGAGTTGCACTAGAAACATATAAACAAGTTGAAAGCCAACTTGTTAGTAGAACTTACAGTAGAGGGAGAAAAAAATAATGA
>DAOPJC010000104.1:0-3465 GCA_035399485.1 Bacilli bacterium | reverse complement strand
ATCGAAGAGCATATTATATGGGATATTATGGAGTAACTTCTAAAATTATTTATAGTAATCATCATAATGCTTCATCAAATCGTAATGCTAATGGTTTTGAAATGTATGCTTCAAATATGATGAGTGATATGGGAACTGAAATAGGTATATTTAATGCTGTTAAAAGTTCTAATGTGGTAAAAGCTAATGCTATATATGGAAAAGATTATAATAATTCTAAATTATATAATAAAACTAGTGGAACACCATATAACTTAAAAAACTATTATGCAGTACTAAGAATACCTTCTGAATTATTTAATGTTAATAATATAGTAATATATGAAAATTGTTATATGAGTAATGTAGATGAATATATAAAATATTGGAATAATGAAGGTTGGAAAAAAATATCTGATATAAAAACATCTTATTATATTAAGAAATTAAAGGGTTAATAATTTACAAAATAATATAATTATGATAAACTAAAGTTAGATTTATTTGATAGAGATGAATACTAGTAGTTATTATTCGGTAATTAGAAAATTAGTGGTAGATGAAAACTAATCAAGAAGAAATAATGAAATACATATTTTGAATCAAAACGTTAACTGCGTTAAAGTAGAGTGCATAGATTTCTATGAAATAAGGTGGTACCGCGATTATTCGTCCTTATATTTATAGAAATCTTTTTTTAGGAGGTTTTATGGTAAAAAGATTAATATTTGATCTAGATAATACATTAATATTATTGAAAGATAAATATAGAGATGGCATTAAAAAAACTGTAGAGTACTATAAATTAGATATTAATTATATTGATGTAGATGACGTTATTGAAGATTATGAAAATCATTATAATTTTTATTCAAAAGAAAATATGCTTAAATTAATAAATGATAAATTTAATTTAAATTTAGGTATTGATTTTATTGATATGTGGTTATCAGAATTAGGTAATATGGGTGACTATGATAAAAATGTTGAAGAAACACTTAAATATTTATCAAATAAATATGAATTAGTAGTATTAACTAACTGGTTTAAAGATAGTCAACTAGATAGATTGAAACATGCTAAAATAGATAAATACTTTAAAAAAGTAATTGGTGGAGATAAATATATTAAGCCAAATATAGAAGCATATAAAGAAGCTATGGATAATTTAGAAATTGAAGAATGTATAATGATAGGTGATAATTATAAAGTAGATTTAGAAACACCTATTAATATCGGAATGAAAGTTATTCAAGTAGATTTAAAAGATAAAATTAAGGAAGAAAAAGAATATCAAGTAATTAAAAAAATAAGTGAATTACAAGATATCTTATAGGAGGATTTATGGAATTAAATAGTTATATCGATCATACAAATTTAAAAAAAGATGCTAAAGCAGAAGACATAATGAAATTATGTGAAGAAGCAATAAAATATCATTTTGCTTCAGTATGTGTATATCCATATTATGTAAAAGCTTGCAAAGATTATTTGAAAGATTCAAATGTGGAAATATGTACAGTAATAGGATTTCCTAATGGAATGAATACTACAAATACAAAAGTATATGAAGCTATAGATGCTGTAGAAAATGGTGCTACAGAAATAGACATGGTAATTAATATTGGTGCTTTAAAGGACAAAAATTATGATTATATTAAACAAGAAATATGTGAAATAAGAGATGCTCTTGCTGGGAAAACTCTAAAAGTAATAATTGAAACTTGTTTATTAACAGATGAAGAAATTATTAAAATGACTCAAATTTGTAATGAAACATTTGTTAATTTTATTAAAACTTCAACAGGCTTTGATAAAGAAGGAGCAACAGTTCATGCTGTTGAACTTATGAATCAATATAAGAATGAAGTATTAGAAATCAAAGCTTCAGGTGGAATAAGAGATATTGATACAGCAGAAGCAATGATCAAAGCTGGTGCTACTCGTTTAGGAACAAGCAGTGGTGTTAAGTTAATGCAAATAGATAGTAAATGTACATGTGATGATGAATGTGATTGTCATCATAAAGATCATGAATGTACATGTGGTAATGAATGCAATTGCCATCATGAAGACTAATAGGAGGATTTATGAAATTATATGATGAATTAAAATGGCGTGGACTTATTAAAGATGTAAGTAGTCCTGAAATAGAAAATAAACTTAATAATGAAAAAATAACATTTTATATTGGAACTGATCCAACTGCTGATTCAATGCATATTGGACATTTCTCTAGCTTCTTAATTGCTACTCGTTTAGCTAAACATGGACATCATCCAATATTATTAGTAGGTGGAGCAACAGGACTTATTGGTGATCCAAAACCTTCTACTGAAAGACAAATGATAACAAAAGAAGAAGTACAAAAAAATGTTGAAGGATTAACAAAACAAGCTAAAGAAATATTTGGCTTTGAAGTAGTAAATAATTATGATTGGATAAAAGAAATTAATACTATTGATTTCTTAAGAGATTATGGTAAATATATTAATGTTAATTATATGCTAAATAAAGATATAATTAATAGAAGATTAGATACCGGAATAACATTCTGCGAATTTGCTTATACAATTTTACAAGGTTTAGACTTTGTTCATTTAAATGAGGCTAAAGGAGTAACTTTAGAAGTAGCAGGTTCAGATCAATGGGGTAATATTACAACAGGTATAGAGTTAGCTCGTAAAAAGAATAATACAGAATTATATGGTATGACAATGCCTCTTGTATTAGATGCAAATGGTGTTAAATTTGGTAAAACTGAAGGGAATGCATTATGGTTAGATAAAAACAAAACTTCTAGTTATGAATTATACCAATATTTAATTAATAGTGATGATAAATGTGTAATTGATTATTTAAAAAAATTAACATTTTTAACAAAAGAAGAAATAGAAGAAATAGAAAAAAATCATTTAGAAAAACCAGAATTAAGACTTGCTCAAAAAGCTTTAGCTCATGAGGTAATTACATTCTTACATGGTGAAAATGAATATGAAAAAGCATTAAGTATAAGTGAAGCATTATTTTCTGGAAATGTAAAAGATTTATCTTTAAAAGAAATAGAAACAGGTTTTAAAGATGTTCCAACAATTTCTATTGATGAAAATAGTATATTATTAGATGTATTAGTAAATAATAATATTGCTTCTAGTAGAAGAGAAGCAAGAGAATTTTTAACAGCTGGATCAATTACTTTAAATGGTGAAAAATATACTGATGAAAATATGGTAATTAATAAAAATATCGCAATTGAAAAACAAGTAATTGTATTAAGACGTGGTAAAAAGAAAAATTATATAATAAAATTTAATTAATAATGTATATATTATTAAAAATGATACATATTATTATTAGCTAGCAAATAATTTATATACTTAGTATATAAATTGCTAGCATTAAGGCACAATAATTAATTTATTGTGCTTTTTCTATGATTATCTAAATTTTGTCAAATGTAAAATAATATGTTATTATAGACATGAC
>DAOPJC010000103.1:0-3511 GCA_035399485.1 Bacilli bacterium | reverse complement strand
GTTGGTACAACTGCATCACTTGCTGATGGATTTGGTACATAACTAAATGATGATGCCATTGATCCATATCCTGATGTTGTTCCTACTCCACCACTTGGTACTGGATCTTTCGGAGCTGCCGTTCCTTGATTACTTGGATTATATACTTTAACTACAACTATATCATTTTCTGCATCATTGTAATCAAAGAAATATCCAGTTTCATTCTTATCACCTGTATATGGAGATTCAATATATTCTGTTTTATCCGTTTTTAATGGACCAGATAAGTACTCTAATGAATTTGCATATTCAACATCAAAATCAGTTCCTTGCTCTCCTACTGAACCTGATGTTCCAAAGTTTTCTACATATAGTCCATAAACACCTGAAGAATGATTTCCTCCTGATAAATAATTGGCACAACTTTTATTAGGTGTTACTTTAATTGATCCACCATTTAATATACCATATATAGTTGAATAATATGAATATCCACTTACTCCACCTAAATTTGCTGCTGAACCAACATTAAATATAGATTCTATATTCATATTTATTAATAATGAAAGATTTTTAGTATGATCACTATAACCCACTATTCCACCTGTATTACTATTTCCTGTTATATTACCTGTTATCTTTATTTCTTTTATATTACAACTGTTAGCTCTTCCTACTACTCCACCTGTATTATCATTTCCTACTATATTAACATTATATATATTAATTCCTTTTATATCACTGCTTACGCTAAATCCATTTATTGTTCCTACATAATCATTTCCACTTATACTAGAATTCTTAATATTTAATCCTTCTATTATTCCTGTATTAATATAACCTGATAATCCTACATTATTTCTACCTTGTATATTCATATTAGTTAAAATATGCATATCTCCATTTAGATGACCATCAAATTGGTTAATATATGAACCAAACTCATAATAATTTTTACCACTAAAATCTATATCATTTGTTATTAAAAATTCATTTAGCCCTTTTACTTTTGTGGTTGCTTCTTTATAATCTTGATAACTACTTATTAAATATGGATCTTCTTCTGTTCCACTTCCAGCTAAATTAAATGTGATAGGATCTTTAAATGTAGATTTAACTAATATTTCATTATCATCATCATAATCAAAATAATATCCTGATGAATCATTATCTCCACCTATCCATGTATCTAAATATTCTTCATATGTATTAATTGTATCATATAAATAACGATTACCTTGTGCATTTATAGGCCCTGAAATACTGAAACTATCAATATATAATCCTTCTACTCCTGAAGAATAATTTCCTCCTGATAAATAATTGGCACAACTTTTATTAGGTGTTACTTTAATTGATCCACCATTTAATATACCATATATAGTTGAATAATATGAATATCCACTTACTCCACCTAAATTTGCTGCTGAACCAACATTAAATATAGATTCTATATTCATATTTATTAATAATGAAAGATTTTTAGTATGATCACTATAACCCACTATTCCACCTGTATTACTATTTCCTGTTATATTACCTGTTATCTTTATTTCTTTTATATTACAACTGTTAGCTCTTCCTACTACTCCACCTGTATTATCATTTCCTACTATATTAACATTATATATATTAATTCCTTTTATATCACTGCTTACGCTAAATCCATTTATTGTTCCTACATAATCATTTCCACTTATACTAGAATTCTTAATATTTAATCCTTCTATTATTCCTGTATTAATATAACCTGATAATCCTACATTATTTCTACCTTGTATATTCATATTAGTTAAAATATGCATATCTCCATTTAGATGACCATCAAATTGGTTAATATATGAACCAAACTCATAATAATTTTTACCACTAAAATCTATATCATTTGTTATTAAAAATTCATTTAGCCCTTTTACTTTTGTGGTTGCTTCTTTATAATCTTGATAACTACTTATTAAATATGGATCTTCTTCTGTTCCACTTCCAGCTAAATTAAATGTGATAGGATCTTTAAATGTAGATTTAACTAATATTTCATTATCATCATCATAATCAAAATAATATCCTGATGAATCATTATCTCCACCTATCCATGTATCTAAGTATTCTTCATATGTATTAATTGAATCATAAGAATAATGATATCCTTGAACACCAATATTATTATTTGAAGTTATATTATTATATAAGCCATCAGCGTTTTTACCATAATTTCCACCAGATAAATAATTTACATTACTTTTCCCACTTACATAATCTATTGAACCGCCAAATAGTATTCCATGCGCAGTTGCATAATATGAAAAACCAGCTATTCCTCCTACATTTATTTGTGAAGTTGATGTTGCTACTGATGTAATACTTGGTTTTGCTAATATAGATATAATGTTGCCATAATCATTATAACCAGTTACTCCTCCAATATTTATATTTCCAGTTATATTACCTGTTATTTTTATTTCATTAATAGTACTTGAATTTATTTTCCCTGCTACTCCACCTACATAATCATGACCTGTAATATTTACATCATATATATTTATTCCTCGTATTGTACCTTTGCTATATGCAAATATTCCTACGTAATCTTCATCTGGTCTATTAATATATATATTTTCAATATTATACCCATATCCTTCATATGTACCAAAAAATTTCTTACTATCAGCTTGACCTATTGGATCAAAGCCCTTTTCTGTAGTTAGTTCTGTATATAATTCTTCTTCTTCACCATTATTATTAATATCTCCATAAAAATCAGTTGTGTAATCATCATATAACCCTTGACTTTTTATATCTAAATCAGTTGCTTGTTTTATTATCTTTCCTTCAAAAGTTTTACCTTGATCAACTTGTTGTGATAAACATACTAGTCCTTCGATGTTTTGAATTTGAAAGTTTGTTGTATCTTCATATGATAATGTATTATGGCATAATCCTGTAATATCTTCACCTTCTGGTACTTTTTCTTTCCCATTATATGTACATTCACTTGAAATATCAACATGTACTAAACTTACTTTTTCAGTAGAGTTATTTTTATAAGCACACATACTTAAACCTTTATCATAAAAAGCTACAGCTACTTTTGCTCCTCTTGATATTTTTAATTTACCTACATCAGGAACATAACTTTGACTTTCTACTTTTAATATGTCTGAGCTTGCTTTCTTATTACCATATCGTATAGTTACTTGTTTAAAAGTATTTTCTGCATAACTATCTTCATAATATGTATTAGCAGCTTTTATATATCCATATGTACTATTTAAAAATGCTTTTTCTTTTGCACTTCTTATCATACCACCTATTATTTTAACTGCGATTAAAGCAATTACGCCCATCACTAATATAGTAGCAGCTAATTCTATTAATGTGAATCCTTTATTCTTTTTCATAAAACACCAACCTAACATATATCATTTAAAAAGATAAGTAACTTATCTTCTATTCATTGCATTCTGTAACTATTTCATAAGTATCATTTCTATATTCAACAAATTTATTATTATAATCAAAATCATTAAGT
>DAOPJC010000102.1:0-3607 GCA_035399485.1 Bacilli bacterium | reverse complement strand
CATTTGCTAAAATAGATGGTTCTACTCCATATGCTCATCACCATATAAACAATTAAAAAAGAATTAATAATCATTATTAATTCTTTTTATAATCCATAAATAATTTGGACAACATATGAAGCAATTATTACAACTAACATTAGAATAACTGCAATTTTTGGAAGAATATTTTTCTTTTTCTTTTTCATAATAAAGCCTCCTTTAACATTATAATATATTTTTTAAAATTTTGGAATATTAAATATAATTTTTAATAAGATTAATTAGGTGATGATATGAAAAAATTAATGGACAAGTTTAAAAAATATTTTATAGTAAATAAGAAAATCTTCTTCTTTTTATCAATATTATTAATTATTGGAATAATATCTGGAACAATATTCTCTATAGTTATCACTGATACTGATTCTAAATCAGTAACTGATTATTTAGCTAATTATTTAGATAGTATTAAAAATAATTCTATAAACTTATTTGATTCATTCTTTAGTAGTAGTCTTAGTAGTATTATGATTTCAATAATAATATTTTTATTAGGACTATCAGTTATTGGAATTCCTATTATATTTATAATATTTTTTTATAAGAGTTTTATATTTGGCTTTACAATTGGAAGTATTTTAATAAATTATAAAGTAAAAGGAATATTATTAAGTATTATTTATATGTTACCACATCATGTAATTAATATATTAGTATTAATAGTATTTATTATATATGCTTATATAATATCATTAAGTCTTGTAAAAGCTTTCTTTAAAAGAGAAGAAATTAATTTTAAAGCTATTACATATAAATATTTAATAATGTTTATTATTGTAATAGGTATAAATATATTATTATCATTATATGGTTCAATAATAGTACCAAAGCTTATTAAGTTAATATTACCAATACTTAATTAATATGTTATAATTAATTAGGTGATGTTTATGAAAAAAGTATTAGTTGGTATGAGCGGTGGTGTTGATTCATCAGTATCAGCTTTATTGTTAAAAAAAGATGGTTATGAAGTTGTTGGCGCAACAATGGTATTATTTGATACTGATATTAATCAAAATGTTATAGATGCCAAAAAAGTATGTGATTTATTAAATATTGAACATCATGTAATTGATTTAAAAAAAGAATTTAAAGAACATGTAATTGATAATTTTATTAATTGCTATAAAAATGGTGAAACACCAAATCCATGTATTGAATGTAATCGCTATTTAAAATTTGGAGCATTATATGATAAAGCTCGTGAATTAGGTTGTGATTATATCGCAACAGGTCATTATGCAAGAATAAAAGATAATAAATTATATCGAGCTAACGCAATTGAAAAAGATCAAACATATTTTTTATATAAAATTAAAAAAGATGTTTTATCACATATTATTTTTCCATTAGAAAAATATGATAATAAAGAAGAAATAAGAAAAATAGCTCGTGATAATAACTTATGTGTTTCTGAAAAGAAAGATAGTCAAGAAATATGCTTTGTTCCTAATGATGATTACGCAAATTATTTAAATAAGAATTTAGATAAATTACCTGATCAAGGAGATTTTGTCTTAAAAGATGGAACAAAAATAGGTAAACATAAAGGAATAATTTATTACACAATTGGTCAAAGAAAAGGACTAGGTATTAGTTATGTTAAACCATTATATGTTATAGAAATTAATAAAGCTAATAATACAGTAGTTTTAGGTGATGAAAGTGATTTATATAGTAAATCATTAATCGCTACTAATATTAATTTATTAGTAGATAATTTACCTGATAAAATGATGGCTAAGATAAGATATAGATCTATTCTAGCAAATTGTAGTGTAGTAATAAATAATGATGAAATGATAGTAACATTTGATGAGCCACAAAAATCTATTACATTAGGGCAATCAGTTGTTTTATATGACAATGATGTTTGTCTTGGTGGAGGAATAATTAAAAGTGTAAACCGATAAAGCAATTAACATTGCTTTTTTTCATATATTCCTATATAATTAAGTTAACAATAGGTGAGTAGTGTTTCCTATAAAAAATACCAAATTTATAAATATAAATTTGTTTAATTATATAATAATGAAAGAAGGAAAAAAATAATTAAAAAAAGGATTTACGTTAATCGAACTTTTAGCAGTTATACTAATATTAGGAATAATTGCATTAATTGCAATCCCAGTAGTAAATAATATTATTAAAGAAGCAAAAAAAGGAGCATTTAAAACAACTGTAGAAAATGCAATAAATGCAGCTGAAACAAAATGTCAATTACAACAAGTAAAAGGTGAGACTATCACAACAAGTTATGATTTCAGTGATAGTGATATTAATACAAAAATGAATGTTAAAGGAAAATTACCAACAAGTGGAACACTAATATTAAATAATGAATGCTCTGTAACTGCAGTAAATGCAAGTGATGGAACATTTACAGCAACATTAAATAACGGAAAAGTAGAAATAGCAAATGGTGGTGGAACTAATAATTCAAATAAAATATGTACATTAAAAAGTGGAGAAGCATTAGCTATAGGATCAGAATATGAATGTGATCCTGGAGATGGGAAAAAAAGAACATTTTATGTACTTGAAGATGGAGATGCAGCAATAAAGACAGATGCAACACCAGCTGGTTCAATATCACTAATAATGGATAGAAATATAGATAATACAACAGTGGCGTGGTCAGCAGATGGAAAATCTCATAAAGATGAAGATGAATCAGCTCAAGCTATAACAGTAAAAGCTTAAATGAATGCAAATACAATTGGTTGGACAAAAGTATTAGTAGATTTGCCAACAGGACAACAAATTGCCAATGCAGGTGGTCTTACAACATGGACTGATGATGGTACTAGTACATCTAATGTTCCCGGATTATCAACATGGTTATATTGTAATTTGAGTGAAAATTCAGCACCATATGGATATTGGACTAAAACTCCCCATACTAGATATACTGGTGGTGCTTGGTATGTGGCTGACGGTATGAACGTCAGTAGCGTTGAAGGCCACGTAAACTTTTCTTCTCGCCCGGTTATAACCATATCAAAAAGTGATTTATAATATTATGAAAGCAATATATTACTATTGCTTTTTTTTATTAATTCTAATATAATTATATATAGTAGGAGGAATTGAAAATGAAGAAAACATTAGGTTTATTAATTGCAGTAGCATTTGTATTTGTATTAACAGGATGTGAAAAAGTAGGATCAGGAGATTATAAAGAAGGAACATATTTTGGTTCAGTTGAATATGATTCATATGGAGTAACTTATGTAACAACTGCAACAGTATATGTTAATGAATCAGGAGTTATTAAATCAGTATACTTAGATTCTACATATAATAGTAATGGTAAGCTTACTACTAAAAAAACATTAGGTGATGCTTATGGCATGAAAGCTACATCTGCTAGTCAAGGTAAAATTGATGGTGGTGCTGAATGGTATGAACAAGTTAAAGTAATTGAAGATAAAGTTTTAAAAGAACAAAATCTAGATTGGGTAACTTGGAATAAAGAAGATTCTTCAAAATTAGATGGTGTTAGTGGTGTAACTATTAGTGCTAATACTTATGTTGAAGCAATTGAAAAAGCATTAAAAGAAGC
>DAOPJC010000101.1:0-3607 GCA_035399485.1 Bacilli bacterium | reverse complement strand
TCAGTTCTCATAAGTGCTTCTTTTTGAAAATGTCTTTTTTAACTAAACACTCTCTATAGCTTCTTTTTTTATTTCATTTTATTTAAATTAATGTTATAATTATAATGGTGATAGTATGAAAGATAATAAAGGGTTTACTTTAGTAGAAATAATAGCTGTAATAGCAATTATAGGTATATTAGCGTTAATTATTATACCAGGAATAGATTCTATAATAAAATCAAGTAATGATGATGTATATGAATTACAATTAGGTGTAATAAAAGATGGATTAAAACATTATGCAGCTGCAAATGTTTTAACAATGCCTTCAAATGAAGATGAAACTTTTACTATTACATTATGTGACGGAAAAAAAGCTGGATATTTAGATGTTGATATAAGAAATCCTAAAACAGAAGAATGTTTTAATAATGATATTGTTTTAAAAATAACAATGAAAAATAAAAAATATGTATATGAAATTGATGAATCAACAATTGGTTTTAATGATTCAGAAACATGTGAAGTTGTAGGAGAATAACATGAAAAAAAAGGGATTTACATTAGTAGAAATACTAGGAGTAATAATACTATTAGGAATAATCGCTTTAATAATAGTACCAGCAGTAGACACCACTATCAAACAAGCAAAACAAAAAGCATATGATAAACAAGTAGCGTCATTATTAAATTCACTTAAGAATTGGAATAGTGATAATAAGAGTTTATTTAAAGATAATCAAACAGTAACATTAACCTTACAAGATTTAAAAGAAGAAGGTTATGTAGATTTTGATATAAGAAATCCAAAAACAAGTAAATGTATATCAAATAATTTAGAATTTCAAGTAGAAAAAGTAAATAAAAAATATAATTATACAATAATAGGCGGAAAAATAATAGATGGAGAAGATAAAGATTGTGATACATTAAAGAGATATCCATCAATATATTTAATAGGAAATAATCCATATAAATTAGAAGTAAAGAATGAATATGAAGAACCAGGATATGTAGCAAAGAATTTAAAAGATGTAGATATAACAGCAAGTGTACAAACAAGTAATAATATAAATAAAAATATATTAGGAAAATATCGAGTTACATATTTAGTAACAGATGGTGGTTTAGAAAAATCAAAATCAAGAGTAGTAAATGTAGTAGATAAAACAAAACCAACATTAACAATACCAAGTGATTCAAAAATATATGATACAGTAGAAACAATAGACTTATTAAGTGGAGTAAGTGTATATGATAATTATGATGAAAATGTAGATATACAAGTAGTAAGTACTTTATCATTAGGAGTAATAGGAAAATATACAGTAGATTATATAGCAAAAGATTCAAGTGGTAATGTTACGAGAAAGAGTAGAAATATAACAATTATACAAGACCCATCAACAGCAACTACAGTTTTAGGTAGTGAATGGGTTTATGATTATACAGGCAATTATGAATTATTTACTGTACCTCGCACAGGAACATATAAAGTAGAATTATGGGGAGCCCAAGGTGGTTATGCACCATTAATAGATGTTAATAAAGCAGGTTATACAAAGGGAGAAATAGTATTAGAAAAAGGTACTAAATTATATATATATGTAGGTCAAAAAGGAGATGCTAATCGAACTGTTAAATTTAATGGTGGTGGCATAGGTGGTTCAAGTAATTTTACTAATTATTCTGGACCAAATACATATGGACAATCTGGCGGTGGAGCAACAGATATTCGTTTAATTAGTGGAACATGGGATAATACTTCTTCATTAAGATCAAGAATAATGGTAGCTGCAGGATCAGGTGGTACAGCAGGAGTAGATGTTTATGATACAGCTGGTGAACATTCAATTGCTGGAGGTTTATCAGGATATGCTGGAGGATATTATTCTGGTCATAGTTTTGTAAATCAAAATGGTAAAGGTGCAACACAAATTGCTGGTGGAACAGCTGGAAATAACCATTATTCAGCAACTGGCGTAAATAGTCCAGGTCAATTTGGTATAGGTGGAGATTGTAATAGTACATCAGATCAAAATGGTGCTGGTGGTGGTGGCGGTGGCTACTACGGCGGTGGAGCTGGTGGTAGTACATTAGCATATGGTAATGGTCAAGGTGGTGGCGGTGGTTCATCATATATATCAGGACATACTGGTTGTGTAGCAATTCAATCAGCAGATTCATCTTCACCAAAGTCTGGTTGTACACAAGGGACAACAGATAATACTTGCTCAATACATTATTCAAATATTAAATTTAATAATACAACCATAAGAGATGGAAAACAAGCAATGCCAACTCATGATGGTGATGGCACCATGACAGGTAATAGTGGTGATGGATATGTTAAAATAACATATATAAGTGAATAAATAGATGTGTAAACATCTATTTTTTTAATTGAAAATAATTTGATATAATATTTTACTATTTTATTTAATAAAAATTAAAAAAGACTTTAAAATAATTGGATTTTAATATATAATATATAAGTAGCATGGAGGTTAGAAATAAATTGAATTCGGATATTAAATTTAATTCATTAGAAGAATTATATAATAGGATAAAACCTGCATTACAAACCAAAGTAGAAGAAATGCATCGTAATGGCTTTCTTTATATAAAAGTTGAAGATGTATGGAATTACTTAAAAGAAGTAAAGTGGAAGTCATCAAGTGATTTAAATCTTTACCAAATGGTTAGTGATGTATTAAATACAGATAATATTTTAATTGATAATTATTTAAAACAAAAGTTAAGTTTAAACGAACGAAAAGTATATTTTGAGGAGGACAATAAACATGATGAAAATGAAAAACAATTATGGTAGAAATAATCTTTTAAAAAGTTTATTAATAGTAGGTTTAATCCTTTTAACAATTGGATTTACTATTAAACCATTATTAGATGATTTAAAATTTGGACTTGATTTACAAGGTGGATTTGAAGTTTTGTATCAAGTAGAAACAATTGATGGAGAAAAAGTAACTAGTGATATGGTTACTAATACATATAAAACTATTGATAAAAGAATTAATGGTTTAGGAGTTAGTGAACCAGAAATCATAGTTGAAGGGGATAGAATTCGTGTTCAATTACCAGGTGTAACAGATGGTGCATCTGCTCGTGAAACACTTAGTGCAGTAGCAAATCTATCTTTCCGTGATTCAAATAATAATCTTCTTATGACTAGTGAGGTATTAACTAGTGGTAGTGCTAAAGTATCAACAGATGATAAAGGGCAACCAGCCGTATCATTATCAATTGCTGATAAAGATAAATTTTATAAAGTAACAAAGCAAATATCAGAATCAAGTGATAAATTAATGGTTATTTGGTTAGATTTTGATAGTGAAACTGATAGTTATGCTAATATTAAAAACTTAGATCCTGATAAATCACCTAAAGCTTGTGGTGGTAAAGAATCAAGTTGTTTAAGTGCAGCAACAGTATCACAAGGATTTGCTAGTGATGTAATTATCCAAGGTGATTTTACTAAAGAAGAAGTAGAAAATTTAGTTAATTTAATTAATTCAGGTAGTTTACCTACTAAATTAACTGAAGTATCATCTAAAACTGTATCAGCATCATTTGGTACTGATTCATTATCATTAACTGCTAA
>DAOPJC010000100.1:0-3628 GCA_035399485.1 Bacilli bacterium | reverse complement strand
CTTTAACTTCACCTTTGAAATCTAATTTATTTGTACTTGCTTCACATTTATTATTACTGCAATCAAATTCTAAATTAGTAGTAATGCTTTTCATATTTTTAGCGTAATATAAATCTGCTGAATCTATTATTCCATATGCACTATCTTTTAAAGCATGTTTTTTCGCGTCATTAATTATATTTGTTACTACTGGTATTGCGATTAAAGCAATAATTGCTAATATTAATATAACAGCAAGTAATTCTATTAATGTAAACCCCTTTTTCATCTTTACCCTACTTTCTATCATTATTTTTATTGTACCACAAAAAAAGAGTGAAATTTCACTCTATTTAACTATTTCCATAGTTTTTTCATTAGCAATTATTTTTATACCATAAAATGATCTTTCAGAATACTTATATACTTTGCCCTTCTTTAAATCAGATATTATTGTATTATAAGTATATTTAAATGTTTTATAACTATTAATATCAAAATCAGTAATAGTTAAATCATAATAATCACGATAATCATTTTCTAATTCAATATTTTCTATTTTGAATAATTCATATGGATATTTAATTTCAATTATCATTCTATTATCTTCTATAGTATTATCAACTTCATAATCTGCTAAGTATTTATACATAGGAATATCTACTTTACGTATATTTTCTACATTAAATTCTTCTTTATAAGTTTTATATTTTAAATCAAATACTTTTGTTTCATCAATATAATCAAAAGTCATAACATTAGAGGCAAAAGCAAGTCCACCTACTACAACTAATAATATACTTATAAACATAGGAATTATACTAACTTTTCTTGCTGAAAAAGTTATACTGTGGAAAAATGTAGTTAGCCAACTAAATCCTAATAATAATCCACCTAATACTATTATTAATCCCCAAATATTAATTCCTACTATTGTGTAATATATAACTACTGCTAGAGCAACAGCTAGACCAAAATCTATAAACCATAATGGTATTAAGAAAATTAAAGTCATAAACAATTTATACATTCCATTAATTATAGAATTAAATGTACTTCCTGAACTCTTTTTAGTACCATATATATCATTTACTTGTTCTTTTACTTTTTCTTCTTTAGTTACTTCTTCTTTTTCATTTTTTTTTGAACTTTTAGCACTTATTTTATTATTATTATTTTTACTAACATATTCTTTAAATAGCGCTATAAATATTAAAGCACTTGCCATGAAATATAAACATATCATAGCGACATACCAGAATACATTTAATATATCACTAATTGGATGGAAGGTAATATCAAATATTCCTCTACCTAAATTAATTAATAATTCAAATGGTAATCTTAATATTGTAAGTAATACTAATAAGATTAAAAATTTTATAATTAATTCAAATATTAATTCAACACTTATACCATTACCATTATTAATATTTTTAAAGAAATCAGCTAGTGAATGTGATACTTTTTTAATTCCATCTTCAAAATTTTCTATAGTATCTTTTACTTGATCTTTATCTTTAGCATATTTCGAATTAAGTTTATATGCTTTTAATATTTCTTCTGATAATTCATCAATGCTACCAAATTCTTTTACAGCTTCTTCTTCGGTTTTTCCATCTTTTACTTTTTCTTCAATTATATCTTCATATTCATTAATAATATCTTTTATTTCTTGTTCATCTAAAATTGATAATTTTCTTTCTAATTTACTCAAAAATTCTTTTTTATTCATTATTTACACTCTCCTTCATAAACTTAAAAACCGCATTAGCAAATGTACTCCAAGAATATGATAATTCTTTTAATCTGTTTTTACCTAATTCTGTTATTTTATAGTATTTACGTGATGGTCCTTCACTAGACTCTACTAAATATGTATCCGCATACTTTTCATTAGTTAATCTTTTTAGAAGTGGATAAATAGTTCCATCATTAACATCAACTACTTTTGATACTTCTAATATCAATTCATAACCATACATATCTTTTTTATTAATTGATAATAAAACTATTAATTCAAGTACACCCTTCTTAAATTGTGTATTCATACATCACCTCACAGTATCATTATATGCCAGCTACCTTGTATTGTCAAGTACTAATTTTTTTATGTTACTAAAATATTTATAAATTATCTTTTCATTAATAACATATATATTAATGAGGTGTATTATGTTTAAAAAATTACTTAGTATGTTATTTAAAGATTTTTATATATTTAGTTGTGCCTACTCTAACAATATATTCCCTGATCCCCTAACTAAGGAAGATGAAGCAATATATATTGATAGAATGATGAATAATGATAAAGATGCTAGAAATATATTAATCGAACATAATTTAAGATTAGTTGCCCATATAGTTAAAAAATATGAAAATAAAAAAGATAATATTGACGATTTAATCAGTATTGGTACTATTGGTTTAATAAAAGGTATTGATTCTTATTCAAATAATAAAGGAATTAAGCTTACTACATATGCAGCTAGATGTATAGAAAATGAAGTTTTAATGTTTTATAGAGCCGACAAAAAGAATTCTAAAAATATTAGTTTAAATGAGTCTATAGGTTTTGATAAAGATGGTAATGAAATTACATTTTTAGATATTTTAAAAACTCCTAAACCAGATTATGCTTTAGATATTCATAATAAAGATAATATTAAATTGTTAAAGAAATATTTTAAAACTCTAAATAATCGTGAAAAAGAAATATTAATTAAGCGATATGGTTTAAATAATAATGATGAGATAACTCAAAAAGAAATAGCAAAAGATATGAATATTTCAAGAAGTTATGTTTCAAGAATAGAAAAAAGAGCACTAACAAAAATACTAAGAGAGTTTATAAAAAACAAGAATAGTTAATTCTTGTTTTCATTTAAGTATTTTTCTAGTGCTTCTTTTTTTTCACCACGTAATGGTCTACAGTTTTTATATGCTTCTTTATCTTTTAATATTTGACAAGCCATTCCATTACAACTACCAAATCCACATCCACCACAATTTAATCCTGGTAACATATTTTCTATTTCTTTTATTTTTGGATTTTCTTTATTGACTAATGAGCTTACAAATACTAAGAGAATACTTAATAGTAATGCAGTTACTGTAAGTATTAATATTCCTAACATTTAATTCCTCCTACAGTCATGGATACACATACTACAATCATGAGTACATCCATTACCTTTATAATTTATTTTATATGTAAATAATGTTATTAATATTAGTATTATTAATAATATAAACGCTATCATATTTGAAACCTACTAAATATTAAAGCCATAATTGCCGCTACTATTAAAGCAATTGGTGTTCCTTTAAAACTTTCTTTAACATTACTATTATCAAGTCTTTCTCTAATAGTTGAGAATATATATATTACTAATGTAAGTCCTAAACTTGAAGAAAAACTATATACAAGCATTTCTATAAAATTATAATCATTATTTATATTTAATAATGTTACACCTAATACTGCACAATTAGTGGTAATTAATGGTAAATATAAACCTAAAGCTTTATATATTTTAGTAAAATATTTCTTTAAGATTATTTCTAATAATTGAACCATTGATGCAATTACTAAGATAATCATAACTGTTTTTAAATAAACTGTGTCAGTTGGTACTAAAATATAATT
>DAOPJC010000099.1:0-3669 GCA_035399485.1 Bacilli bacterium | reverse complement strand
CTGGTATTGCGATTAAAGCAATAATTGCTAGTATTAATATTACTGCTAATAGTTCTATTAATGTAAATCCTTTTTTATCCTTCATAATTCTCTACTATTTTATTAACTACATAGTAACATTTTATACCATATAAGTCAATAAAGTAAAAGAAAAACACAATTATTTAATTGCGTTTCTTTCTTCTAATAAAAATGTCGCTATTTTTAGATATTTTATATCTTCTAACATTTCATTAAAGGCATAATCTACATATTTTTTATCCACTTTTATCACCATGATTAATTTATCATAATTAGATTCATAAAACTTTCTTTTCGACAAAACTAGATTAAACTTTTATGACATTTTATTAATATTATCCTTTTATATGGAAAATTTTTTCAATTTATAGTATAATTATTTAGGTGATGATATGAGATATCCATCAGGTTTAAATAAAGAATTTATCAAAGAAAAAAGATTTGATAATCGAGGTATGAATTTAGAGGATGATTTAAATATTACAAATGATTATTATTTATATAATAATATTGCGTGTATATATAAAAAACCAACTCCTATTAAGATAGTTAAAGTTGATTATCCAAATAGAAGTAATTCAAAAATAACAGAAGCTTATTTTAAAATACCTTCTACAACAGATTATAATGGAATTTATAAAGGTAAATATATTGATTTTGAGGCAAAAGAAACTCAATCATTAAATTTTCCATTAGAAAATATTCATGATCATCAGATTAAACATTTAAATACAGTTTATTCTATGGGTGGTATTGCATTTATTATTGTTTATTTTTCTAAAACAAGTGATATATACTTATTGGAGATAAAAGAATTTAATAATTTTATTAATACTAATCATAGAAAATCTATTCCAATTACTTATTTTAAAGATAAAGGTTATAAATTAGAATATAAATATAATCCAAGAATAGATTATTTAAAAATTATAGATACAATTATTAATATGGAGGTATCAAATGAAAAAGAAAATAAAAAAGATTAAGAAATTTATTTATTCTCATCAAGCTGAAGCTTTACTAGTTATTATTAGTTTAGTGGGATTAATAATTGGTTGCTTAGCAATTGGCTTTTTAGCAATACCAATTATTATAGTTATTGATTTGTGCATAATATTTTATCCACAAATAATTAATTATATTAATAAATTTAAAAGAAATTTTAATAAAAGTAATACTAATACTAGAAGAAATAACAAAATTAAAAATACTAGTATTAATAATAAAGAGATAAAAGAGAATAAAGAGGAAGGAAGTATGAGCGAAATGAAAAAAAGATCTACTTCAAAAATTATTAAGGATAAAAGAGTAAAAGAAAAGAAACCAAGAACTAAAAATAAAAAAAGAAAAACTATTAAGATAATAATTATTGTATGTCTAATTGGTATTATCTTAGCATTTGCTGCATTTAGTGCATTTTGGATATATATTATGACTAATGCTCCTAAATTTAATGCAGATAATTTATATAAGAAAGAATCATCAGTTTTATATGACATTGATGGTAAAGAATTTGCTAAATTAGGAACTGAATATCGTGAAAAAATTACATATGAAGAATTACCTGAAGTATTAATTAATGCAATAGTTGCTACTGAAGATTCAAGATTCTTCCAACATAATGGTTTTGACTTACCTCGTTTCATAAAAGCAAGTATTGGTCAAATAGTTGGTAGTAGTAATGCCGGTGGAGCTAGTACATTAACAATGCAAATTTCTAAGAATGCTTTTACAAGTACAGAAAGTACAGGTGTTCAAGGAATTATTCGTAAGTTTACTGATATATATGTTTCTATGAATGAAATAGAAAAGAATTATACAAAAGAAGAAATTTTAGAATTTTATGTTAACTCATATTGCTTAGGTGGAAATGTATTTGGTGTTGAGCAAGCTGCTCAAACATATTTTGGAAAACATGCTAAAGATTTAAATTTAAGTGAAGCTGCTATTATAGCTGGTTTATTCCAAGCACCTAATACTTATAACCCTATTAGAAATCCTAAAAATGCTACTTATAGAAGAAAAATAGTTCTTAGCCTTATGGTAAGACATGGATATATTACAAAAGAAGAAGCTGATGTAGCTAATGCAATTCCTGTTGAAAAACTTGTAGTTGCTAAATCTGGAGCTACATCAAATAATGCTTATCAAGGTTTTATTGATACAGTAGTTGCTGAAGTAAAAGAAGATACAGGTTTAAATCCTTATACTACTTCTATGGAAATCCATACTACCATGAATAGAGCAAAACAAGATGTTGTAAATGCTGCTATGAGTGGTCAAACATATGCATGGGAAAATGATTATGTAGATGCTGGTGTTTCAGTAATAGATCCTAAAACTGGTGCTGTTGCCGCTATAGGTACAGGTAGAGATACTTCTGCTGCTGGTTTATATAACAATGCAACTCAAATTAAAAGACAAATTGGTTCAACAGCTAAGCCATTATATGCATATGGTCCTGCTGTAGAATTTAATAATTTATCACCATATAATTATGTTGGTGATGAACCTTATAGTTATTCAGATGGTACATCAATTTCAAACTGGGATGGTGCTTATCAAAGTTTATTAACCGCACGACAAGCTTTAGCTGGTTCTAGAAATATACCTGCTTTAAAAGTTTTCCAACAAGTTAAAAATAGTAGCATCTTAGATTTTGTTACAAAATTAGGTTTATCACCTGAAGCAAGTGGTGGTAGCTTACATCAAGCCCACTCAATTGGTGGATATAATGGTGAATCTCCTCTAAGTGTTAGTGCTGCTTATGCTGCATTCATTAATGGAGGATATTATCATGAACCACATAGTTATACAAAAATAACTTATCGTGATTCTGGTAAGACTACAGAAAAAAAATATAAAACTACACAAGCTATGAAAGATTCTACAGCATATATAATTTTCAATATGTTAGTTTCAACTTCACAAGAAGCAATGCGTGGATACAGAAATATTAATAATTGGACTTATGGTGCTAAAACAGGAACTTCAAACTTTACTGCTGAAACAAAAGCAGCTAATAAATTAGCATCAGATGCAATCAATGATTTATGGTGTACTGGTGTAAATGACGAATATGCTATATCAGTTTGGTATGGTTATGAAAAAATTAATAGTCAATACTACTCACACTTTGGTAATTCAAACCATATAATATTACTTAAAACTTTAGCAAGTAGTATTTGGACAAGAGGTGCAGAAATAGCACAACCAGATTCAGTAGTAAATGTTACTGTAGAAGCTGGTAATATTGATGAAGCTAAACTTCCTAGTCAATACACTCCTGCTGATCAAATTACTTCTGAATTATTCGTAAAAGGTTCAGAACCTACTGAAGTATCTACAAGATTTACACAATTAAGTAATGTTAAAAATTTAAAAGGAACTTATTCAAATGGTACTGTAAGTTTAACTTGGGAAGCAATTACTACTCCTAATGAACTTAATAGAGATTATTTAAATAAATATTTTAGTAAATTGTTCACTAACCAAGCTTGGTTAGGAGATGCCGTTAATAATAGATATAGTTATTTTGCTAATAACTTAGGTGGTATTGCATATGATATATATCAAAAAGATGGAGACAATTTAAAATTTGTTACTACAACAACTAATACTAAAGCTGATTTTAGTACACAAGCTGCT
>DAOPJC010000098.1:0-3743 GCA_035399485.1 Bacilli bacterium | reverse complement strand
TAAATTTATTAATGAAGTAACTACTATTCCTAATATTATTGAAGTAGAAAGATTAATTAAATAATGAAAGTAGTAGTTCAAAGAGTTACTGAAGCTAGTGTTGAAGTAGATAATAATATTACTGGTAAAATTAATAAAGGACTTTTAATATTAGTGGGTTTTACATATAATGATAATATATCTATAATAGAAAAAATGGTTGATAAGGTATTAAATTTAAGAATATTTGATGACGAGAATAATATTCCAAATAAATCAGTTTTAGATATAGAAGGAAGTATATTAAGTGTTTCACAATTTACTTTATATGCCTCAACAAATAAAGGACGTAGACCAAGTTATAATTTAGCTTTAAATGGAGAAGAAGCAAGTAAACTTTATGATATATGGAATGAATTATTAAGTAAAAAGATAAATGTTCAAACTGGTATCTTTGGTGCTTCAATGCAAGTAAAATTAAATAATGATGGTCCTATGACAATAATTATAGAAAGTGATGAATGGTATGATAAAAAATAAAATAGATTTTAAATTAATTAATACAGCTATCATAGTATTAATAATTACATTACTATATGTATCAGGTGGTTTATGGAGAGCAATACTTTATAAATCATTCCAAATATTTTTCCCATTTTTAATAGCGTTTGCTATCGCATATGCTTTATATCCATATGTTTTAAAATTAGTAAAGCATAAATTACCTAAAAAACTTAGTGTTTTTATAGTAGTAGCAGTTTTAATAGGTACATTTATAATATTAGGTACACTTGCTGTTCCATTATTATTTGATCAATTAGGAAGTTTATTTAATAGTATAATTACTTTTATAAAAGAAATATCAATGAAATACGATATAGATTTTGGACCACTTCAAGAAACATTATCAGGTACATTTAATGATATAATTAAAAAGACTGGTTCATGGATATCTAATGGTGTATTAAGTGTTATATCAACTAGTATAAGTTATATATCTACTTTAGTAATTGCTTTATCTGCATCTATATATTTTCTATGTGATATGGAAAAAATCAGAAAAAGAATTAAGAAACATTATAAATTAAGAGGTAAAAAAACTTATAATTATATTAAAACTCTTGATAATTCAATGGAACAATACTTAGATGGCTTTACAAAAATAGTAGTAATTTCTTTAATTGAATATACTATAGCATTCTTAGTAATAGGTCATCCAAATGCTTTATTATTAGGATTCTTAGCAGCTTTAGGAAATCTAATTCCTTATTTTGGAGGAGTATTTACTAATATTATTGCTTTAATCACATCATTTGTAGTAAGTCCTGGATTATTTATAAGAACATTAATAGTATTTGTAATATTATCATTACTTGATAGTAATGTTATTAACCCATATGTATATGGTAAAACTACTAATGTTGATCCAGTTGTAATTATATTTGCTGTATTTGCTGGTGGTATATTATTTGGTTTATTAGGAATAGTAATCTCATTACCACTTGCTATTATAATAATTGCGACTTATAAATATTTTCAAGATGATATTGAAGATAAGATAGATGACAAAAGAGAAAATAATAAAAACAATTAAAAATCTTGACTAAACATTAAAAAAATGTATAGTAGATAACAATTAAATTAATTTTTAGAGAAGTAAATATTTTATGTATTAAAGAGAGAGTGATTAGGTGTGAACACTTATATATAATTATTGAAAGACACTAAAGTATAATTAATCGCAGGTCTGCGTTAAAGACTAAGAGATAGAAAAAATCTATGAAGTAAGGTGGCACAGCGTTAATGACGCCCTTACATTTATAGATTTTTTGTGTATTTGGGGGGATGTATATGAAAATACAATATGCAATATTATATAAAAGAGAGTTAGTAAATGAAGAAAGAGGTATCTACATTTTAAAACCATGTAGTGTAATTTCTGGTTATTATAATGAAAAAAATAGAAAATTCTATGATACTGCTAAAGAAGAAAGATATTTATGTGATGATACAGAATTATATAATTCTAATGATGAATATTGTGTTGGTTCTACTTTAACAGGTGAACAATTATTAGAAGAATATCCAGAAGCTAAAACTATTGATGATGCTAAAATAGCTTTTAATGAAGAAATAAAAAATTCAATTCATTTTAGTATATATGATATGGTCAATGAAACAGTTACTATTTCTAATAGACCATTTGAGTCATTATTAGAAGCAGAATTAGCTAATGATGGTACTTCTATTTATGAAACTATAAGAAATCAATCTGGTCTTGAAATTTCTGTTTTTAGTGCTGAAGAATTTACAAATATGTTAAAAGCTGAAGAAGTTACAGATATTATAGAAATAGTTGATGAAAAAATCACAAATAAAAAATCAAGTTTAGACTTATTAAAAAATAAAACACAAAGTGTTTTAATAATTCCAGATGTAAAATTAATTGATATTACAAATAATTATAGTCTTTTTGAAATTAAGCAAATCCTTGAAAGTTTATATAAAGAAGATAATATTTCATATGAAGAAGATGTATTAAAACAATTTGATGATGATTTTGATGAATATGAAGATGATGATGATTTCTTCTATTGTGATGATTTCATTGAGACATATAAAAAATTCAAAGAAAATATTATGAAATCTAATAATATGAAAAATATAAAAGATATTATTAAAAAATTTAGACTAGTATGTGAAGATATGTTAGATTATCAAGATAATTATGAAGATATTATTAGAACTACTAACCTAGATCCAGATTATTCTGTTGTTGTTGAATTTTTTAAAAAACAAGTTGATGGTTTAGAAAAATTATTAAAAATTACTGATAAAGAAGAATTAAAAAAAGAATTTGTTAGTTTATTTAATAAGAGCCAAGGATTATTACATCAAATGCAAGTTTTATTACCATATGATGACGACGAATTAGAAGATGAAATTGAAATAGAAGAAATTAATACAGCAAATAAAGAAGATAAAAATAAAAAAATAGAATATAAATTTGATTATAAAGAAGTTCATGACAAAATGGTATCAAGAATTATAAATCGTGATGAACAAATAGATCGTATATTAACTACTATTATGAAAAATGATAGATTACAAAATAAGAGTAAAAGAAGTGCTATGATAATTGCGGGAACTACTGGTACAGGTAAAACTCAAACCTATGTAGAATTAAAAAAAGCTCTAGCTGGTATAAGACCAGTTGTAGTAGTAGATACTAACCAATTAACACAAGAAGGTTATGTAGGTGGAACTATTGAAGATTCTATTTTAAGTGCATTAGTAGAAGAAGCTCATAGTATTAATATTAAAAAGCAAGGTAAATCTGCTTATAATTATGATGACGATGATATAGAATTAGCTCGTCATGGTATAGTAATTTTAGATGAAATAGATAAGAGATCTAATGCTGCTGATAATGGCTCTGTAAATACTACAGCTGTAATTAATCAATTACTAAAATTAATGGATCCAATAAATTCATATCAAGTAAAAGCCGGACGTACTAGCGTTACTTTTGATACTTCAGAATTAACAATATTTGCAAGTGGTGCATTCCAAGAATATTTTGATCAAAATGAAAAGAAAAAGACAAATACTTTAGGATTTGTTAATTCGACATCAAAGAATGATAAAAATAATTTTGAAAAATATAATGAAGTTGATCCAATTGCTTTAGTAAAATATGGACTAGATCGTCAATTTATAGGTAGATTTAATAATGTAACATTATTCCCACCACATACATTAGA
>DAOPJC010000097.1:0-3745 GCA_035399485.1 Bacilli bacterium | reverse complement strand
TACTCCTCTATTCATAAGAATTGCCTCCTAGATTCATACTAAAAAATATTACTACCATTATCAAAATTACTATTATAGATATAAAGACCGGTAACATTCCAGTAAACATGAAAAATAGTGTAGTTGCTAATGTTCCTATAAAATAAACTATAATTGGCAATTTTAAACCTGCAAAAATAATTAATAATACTAAAATAACAAATAAGAAAAATATTGTATAACCAGTTGAATTATGCATACCAAAAGTTGCAAATATATTTTCTATTCCAGTAGGGGTGGTAGCATCAAAGGTTGGCTCGGTCAATGAGCCAGTGCTTAGATTTTTATATCTAGCAATTAATCTAATTAAACGATAATCAGCACCGGGAACTTCTTCAAAATAACCGCTAACTATATTATCATATGCGTTAGGTCCGCTAGTTGTTACTGGAATAAATACTGGATCACTTCCACTAGCATTTTTATCTATCGCATACCAACCAATAAATACAAATCCAGCCGGTGCAGGGTCTAAAACTGGAGGTGTTGGAATAGTATCACTTTCAACAAAATCAGCTTTTACAACTTCGGCTCTATCTACAAATTGAATTAAAAAGTATCTTTTTAAAGTAAATATGGTAGTATTTTCAAAATAATAATTGTATTGTAAATCTTCACTTATTTCAGTAGGTAAACTATTTTGTGTTAAAGGTAATGTTATTTTAAATTTGGTAAAGTTATATAGCAATACATCACCTAATATACTACCTAAAGCAGCTAAAGCATTAAAACGTATTGTTAATCTTATATCACCTTGAATAGTATCGCCGGGAAGTAATAAATCACCTAAAAAATAATCTATCCAAGTATCACTAATGCTATCATAAAAACTAATAGTAGCATCTACACCGTTAGCAGTATTTGCTCTAAATGAATCAGCTGGGATATTTACATATAAAATATTAGTTTCAGTTGATATAGTTTGTTCATTAATAACAAGAACGTGATATGTAGGTGTATCCTCAATTAATTCAAAATCATAATAATAAGGTTGGTATGCACCTAATAATTCACTATCATAAGGTTTATAAGCATATGTATTACTTACAGTTAATCCTAATGTTAATAAAAACATTATAATTAATAACAATTTTTTCATTAATCAGAGCCTCCTTTACCGCCTACCAATTTTAAAACAAGATAAGCAAATAATAAAATTACTAACAATATACCAACCCAACTTGGAATCCAACCAAGTAAAAATGATAGTAATAATAAAACTAAATCAACTAATAATATCATAATCATTGGAACGTGTAAAACGGCTAATAAAACACTAATTGCAATAATAATTACAATTAATACTAAAAAGTTTCCAAATGTTCCAAGCCCTAAATCAGCTAGAAAATTATTAATTACATTATCAACATCATCAATAGTTGTTAGTGTAATATAATAAGATACTTCATTATCAGCAAATGTAGTATATTCTATTGGTGTTAAAACTATTAAATCGCCATATTCAGTATAATAATCAGTAAATTCATCAATAGTTGCACCATTTTCAAAGGTGTAAAACTCATATCTTGGCACAAAATAAATACTGTCTATAAATAAATCATAATAATATTTAGCGGTGGTTTCATTCCAACTAAATACATCATCAAAACGATCTAAGTCAAGAAATACATTTTTATATCCGTTAAGATTAGCCTCATCAGTTTGATAAAATACATAATTCTCTGGTATATCTAATAATTCGCCATCTTTAAGCGTAAGATACATATCTAGCCACTCATCTAATTGTGTCTGACTTGGTGCGATGGTGAAGATTGATAAAGGAATACCAAAAGCATAATCAACTTCAAGAACTTTATTATTTTGAATTGCACTACTAGCATAATCATTTCTTATAACAAATTCACCAACAATGTTATCTATAGTTATTCCACTAAATGAATACCATTGATTTTCAATAGGATAACTCTCGGCAATAAATGCTGATGTTGACTTTCTAACAGTAAAATTGATAGCATCAGAATTTGTTACTCTCATTTTTAAATTATAATAAATATTATCATTACTATTAGTAAATAAAGATTGTGAAACTATCATAACTGAATATGATCCATTACCAGTAATTATTAAATTATTATTAACATTTGTTAATATAGAATATGTAGAACTCCACCCAGTAGTTCCATCGCTAAAATCACCATTCACCACCAAATTCCCATCTTCAAAAATATCTCTCAAACTTAAGCCTTCGTAGATTGCGGTGTCTAAATCAGTAACAAAATTATAAGGTATATAAGGATTCAAACTGAATGCCATTTGTAACCCATAAGATTCTGCTTCATAATAAAATATACCAATATTTCTAAATCCATCAGTAATTTCATAAGTATAAGTATTTTCGCCTGTGTAATCGCTAAATGTTTGCAAATCATTATAATCACCATTATTATCAACATAATAAATAATAAAATCACTTGTATCAAACTCACTGTTTAATGATACAGTTATAGATAAATGATTTTCAAAAGTGTCAGCATCTAAGTTTGTAGAATATAAATTTTCACTGCTCTCAGTTGTTGCAGTACCACTAACTGTCATAACTCTATTATTTATAAATATATCTATACCAAATTCAGTTAGATTTCTTAATGGTGCATTAGGTAATAATTCAGTTGTATCATCTAAATAATCATATTTATTATTAGCTATTGCTTGAGTTTCATCAAATAAATCCCATAATTCCCAATCACCAGATACAATAGGACTATCATTATAAGAACTAAATATATCATCAAAAGTATAACCTAAAGTATATGGAGTATCAACACCTAAATTATTAGCCATAATAGCAAAATGAGTTGCATTACTTGGAGGTGTAATAGTAGTAGAATTAATTTGTCCTAAACTAGTAGCAAAATAATGCACTGCATTAGTAGAGGTTACGTTGTAATAACCTAAAAATGTGCTATTACGCCAATATAATATATAATGGAAATTAAGATTATCAAGTGTTATAGTATCACTATTCGGTAAAACAACTTTATCGCTAATAGACCAACCATTTGCATAATCAACATCATAAGGATTATTAGTGTTTTCAGTAAAACTATCATATCGTAAACCAGTTTCTAAATCATAATATTCATTCTCATAAAAAGTAAATGTCAAATATTGTTCACTTGATCCAGTAACGGTTACAAAAGCGTGTTGACAACCAATAGTAGTAATACCTATTAATAATGTTAAAATAAATAAATATATTTTTCTTTTCATAGATTCCTCTCTTTCTATATTTTCTAAGACAAAAGGCTCATCTAATTGATGAGCCAGTTTTAAGTTCGCTTAGGAACGACTAGATACAACAACCCAGCCTACTGCACCAGCGACTAAAATGATAACATAAAGAATTGGAAGCAAGTCAATTAAACTACCTAAAGTAGTTCCAGCGTATGTTCCAGCATCACCAGCTAAATCAGCGGTGAAATCAGCAACAACTGGTAATAATGCTAAACCAATTACAATAGCAACCATTGCACTAATCAATTTCTTAACCATAGTTGAGTCCTCCTTCCTTAATTTTTATAATTAGTTGACTTGTAAACTAAATATTAATCTCTACCAGAGATAACAACCCAACCTACTGCACCAGCAACTAAAATGATAACATATAGAATAGGTAATAGATTAATTAAACTACCAACAGTAGTTCCATTAAATACACCAGCTGGAGTAGCGGGTTCAACAATAG
>DAOPJC010000096.1:0-3755 GCA_035399485.1 Bacilli bacterium | reverse complement strand
ACTTTACTACTTTTCAAAATGAAGAAAGAAAAAAATTATTTAAAAGACATAAAAAGAACTCTTAAGAGTTCTTTTTTTCTGATGAAATTTTTAAACTACTAGATAATACATCATCTTGTGTAATTAAATTACTATCTAAAGCTTCTTTAATATTAACTTTAGTTTTATCTTTAAATAATAATATTTCTTCTACTTTAGTACAACTTAAATAATAATCTTCATCTGCAGTTGAAAATAATAATTGTTTATCTAATTTGCAATAATCTGATGTATCAAAAGCATCATATGAAGATACTCTTCCTAAATAAGTATAATCTTCAAATTTGCTATCCTTATATCTATTTGATATATCATCTATAGATATCTTTTTAATATTAGTAAATATCTCATTAATATCATTTACTTTATATGTATAACTAGTTCCATTCATATGAAATACTATTTCATTAACATCTTCTACTAGATTTAATAATATACTAGCATCTTTTTCAAACATTAATACATAATTATCATTTATTTCTTTAAGATATAGTTTTAATGTATATGGTTCAGTATGTGTATCTATTATATATGAACTAATATATTTAGTTGTTTCCAAGTGCTTTAATAAACCAGATACATTACTTTTATCTTTCATAACTGTTCCTTTATAATCATTTAAACTAACATATTTAGTTTTAATTATTTTATTGCTTGGTACAAAGAAAATATATGGAATAATAAATATTATTATTACAAAAACTTTTATATTTAATTTTTTTGTTTCAATATTCTTAAATATCTTTTTAAGCATTAAATACGCTACTAAAATATTTATAGCAATTACAAATACTACATATATAAATGATAAAATATTAGTATATGGATTTGTTTCTAATGGCTCTATTAAATTTTTAGTAAAGAAACTATTTTTATATAATAATTCTGGTAAGAATAATAGAGCAAATGTAATTACATCTAATCCTAAACTTAAACCCCATATTTTTAATACATTTTTACTATAAAAATCAAATATATTTTTTGTGTTTATTAAAAATAAAAATATTAATAGGCCTAATGCTGCTGTAATAAAATTATATACTATTGTTAAGACAACAAGTGGTGGCATTACCATTAATAACCATATTGGAAAGTATGAATTTAATTTTTTCATCTATATATCACCTATTATTAATTATATCATATTTTTGTATTAAAAAAATATCTTTATTCAGATATTTTATTAAGTATTTTTATTAATTTAGAACCATATTTTTTTTCTTTTAAAATATTAAAATCATAATTATTTATTTCTTCTGTTTCATATTCACATATTATTATTCCATCATCATTTAATAAATCATATTTTTCTATCAATTCTAATGATTGCGAAATAAGATTAAATTTATATGGAGGATCTAAAAATATAATATCAAATTTAATATTATTATTTTTAAAGTTTAATAAAGCATCTTTGAAATCATTTTTTAATAACTTATATTCTTCTTTTAAATTTAATTTATTTATATTTTTATTTAACACTTCTATTACTTTTGGATTACTATCAACAAAATAGCATTTTTTTGCTCCATTACTTAATAATTCTAATCCTACTGAACCACTACCTGTAAATAAATCTAAACAAATACTATCAGAAATATTACTATATACGCTTGCGATTAAAGATTCTTTTACTCTATCCATAGTAGGTCTTGTTCCCTCTATATTATATCCATCTATTACTTTGCCTTTATATTTTCCACTAATTATACGCATATTATCACATCCAATATAATTATATCATATTATTTTAAAGATGACATTACAGCTTGAAGCATTTCTATATACTCTAGTGTTGAGGTAAATTTATTTATTTTTTGTTTATGTTGGAAATCTTTTATTTCTTTTTTTAAATCTAATATGCTGTTAGGATTTCTTGTTAGGATTTTATACCAATATGAATTATTTCTAATATATTCTACATAAAAAGGATTATTTTTTAATTCTAATTGAACACTAATTGTCATTAATCGTCAAAATGTTTATATAAAGGTCTTGGTTTATAATCCGTTTTATTTGTAGCATCACCTTTATTAGTTAAATCACCTAACATTCCAACAACTCTTTGTATATTACCTATTCCTTCTTGAACATTATCTAAATTAACACCCTTAAAAAAATTAAATAATTCCGCGATTGAAGAGGTCTTTGCAACTGTTTCTATTTCTTTATTATTCTTTGTTATATAATTATTCCACACTTCATTTTCCTCACCATACATATCATACATTTCATAGAATTTTTGCCAACTCATTTCATTATTTTTTACATATTTTAACAATACAGGATTTTTTTTAACAAATAATTTAAAATTATCTAAGTTTCCCATTATACCACCTATAACATTATATGTTTTATCTAATAAATATAAACAAAAAAAGAACTTAAATATTTTAAGTCCTAGTTTTAATTACATATTCATTTGTTTTGCAACTTCTTCAGCAAAGTTTTCTTCTCTTTTTTCCATACCTTCGCCAACTTCATAACGAATCATAGTAGTTATTGTACCACCATTATTTGCAACGAATGTAGCTACAGTTTCTTTATTTTCTGCTTTAATGAAAATTTGATTTTCTAAGCATACTTCTTCATAATATTTTTTAACTTTACCTACAAGGATACCTTCGATTCTATCAGCAGGTTTTCCTTCATTTAGTAATTGTTCTTTCATGATTGCTTTTTCTTTTTCTAATGTTTCTGTTGGAACATCTGAACTTTTAACAAATAAAGGTCTCATAGCTGCAGCATGCATAGCAACATCTTTAGCAACTTCTTCATTTGCATTGTCAACTACTGTAAGAACAGCAATTTTTCCACCCATGTGAATATATTCACCGAATGATTCAGTATCTTTTTTCTCAATTCTTTCGAATCTTCTGAAAGATAATTTTTCTCCAATTTTAGCAGTTTTTGCAACTATTAAATCTTGGATTGTTCCTTCATTACAACTTAATTGTAATGCTTCTTCAACAGTCTTAGGATTATTTTTAATAATAGTTCTACCTATTTCTTCTACCATTGAAGTAAATTCACTATTTTTAGCAACGAAATCAGTTTCAGAGTTAACTTCAACTATTGAAGCTACATTTCCATCGATAATTATTGCAGCAATACCTTCTGCAGCAATACGATCAGCTTTTTTAGCAGCTTTTGAAATACCTTTTTCCCTTAACCAATCTATTGCAGCTTGCATTTCACCATTAGTAGCTTCTAATGCTTTTTTACAATCAAGCATTCCAGCTCCAGTAGATTCTCTTAATTCTTTAACTTGACTAGCACTTATCATAATAAAACCCTTTCTATAATTAAAGATGATTTTTCAATCATCTTTTTCTATTTATTTTAAAGCATCAATTAATTCTGCTTTTTTCATTGTTGAATAACCTTTTACATCCTTAGCTTTTGCTAATTCACGAAGTTCTGCAACTGTTTTAGTAGTTAAATCTTCTTTAACAACGGCTTTTTCTTTTTTAACAGTAACTTTTTCTTCTTTTACAGGTTTAACAGTTTCTTTTTCAATTTTTACTGATTCTTCTTTTTTAAATTCTTTTTTGAATGGTTCTCTCTTATTATCTCTATCTTCTCTTTTGTAGTTTGGTCTAAAATCTCTTCTATCGTCGTTATTTGGTCTTCTTCTGTCTTCTTTTCTTTTAACTATTTCTAATGCTTTTTGCATAATATCAGTTGGTTGTTTTTCATCAGCAGATACATAATTT
>DAOPJC010000095.1:0-3870 GCA_035399485.1 Bacilli bacterium | reverse complement strand
CCTTTTTTTTGTTATGTCTTTATCTATTGGTTATGCATATATTAGTCAAAATATGGATATTAAAGGAGAAGTATTTTTACGTGCTACTAAAGATATAAGAATTACTAGTATTAGTGATTTTGCATCAATGGATAATGCATATGAAAAATATAATCCTAAATATGATACAAATAGTATAACAACTAATGTAAGTTTACCTAATTTAACATCTTATGCTACATATACAGTGACAATCGCAAATAATGGGACAGCAGCAATGAAAATAAAAAATATTACCCCAACAAGTTCTAATCAAGCTATGACTTATGATATTAAAGGAGTAGGTGTTGGAACAATCATTGCGGGCATTGATTCTTTAACTTTTACTGTTAAATTAAGATATAGTAGTTTAACTACAACAATACCTGAAAATATTGATTATTCATTAATATTAAATTTTGAATTTGAGCAATATGTACCTCTTATAACAAGTGGTTATTCAACTGATAATTTATTATTAGATTTAAGAGGAGTAGATGCTCCAGAAAATAATATTTGGTATGATCATGATAATCGTGATAATAAAATGACTCTTACTAATGCTACATATGATAGTGAAACAAAGAGTTATACATTTGGAAATAAGAGCTTTGCTAATCTAGGTAAAGCAATAATACCTGAAACTGGTAATTTTACATTAGAAACATATATTAAAGTACCTGATGATAATTTTTCAAATACAGATCAATCAATTGTTTCACAAGTAAATGATAGTGCTAATGATGATGGTCGTATTAAAATTAATTATACTGTAAAAAGTAAAGTAAAAAGTTTATTAGTATTCTCTAGTGAAACAGCAATTAATAATAATACATTTAATTATTTTTCTCAATCAGTTGAAACTTCAAGTATGTATTGTTTACAATTAGTAAGAACTAATTCTAAACTAGAATTATATTTAAATGGAAAATTAATCACAACAGCTGATTATCCAAGTGCTAATAAAATATCTCAAAGTAATTTTAAAATAGGAAAATGGAATGCTAAGGATTTACAATATTTTTATGGAAAAGTATATTCAGTAAGATTATATAATCGAATATTAACACCAGAAGAATTAGAAAAACATTATAATATTGATAAAGGAACTTATAAAGAAGGTGTTGTTGTACAACCACCAATTACAGTTCAATATAGTTCAATATTTGAATATGTTGTAAATGAAGAAGTTGTAACATCAGGAGATGGATTATATAAATCTGGCGATTCTTATATATATAAAGGAATTGATCCTAATAATTATATTAAATTTAAAAATAATGATGATGTTTATAGAATTATATCTTTTGAAAAAGATGGAACAATGAAATTAGTTAATGAAACTTATAAGTATAATACTCCATTTGATGAAAGTGGTAATAGAGACATTACAACATCACCATTTTGTACATATTCATCAAAAATTGCTGATAAAAAATTAAACCAGTATTATGGATGTAATGCATGGTCAAAGAATACTAATGTAGTAAATGATTCTACAATAAGTAATTATTTAAATACAACATATTATGATTCATTACCAACAAATATAAAATCTAATATTGTTAGTCATAATTTTGCTAGTGGAAGTATTGGTGAAAATATAACTAATACGGCAATAATAAATAGTACTACAAGTACTTGGTGGAATGGCAAAATAGGTTTGATAACCGTAGTAGATTTGGCAAATTCAACTAATGAAACTTTAACTATTGGTTCAGGTGAAAGTAAATTTACTTCATGGATAATATCTAATATTAATAAAAGCGATGCAATATGGACAATGAATTCATTTACTGGTAATACTTGGGATATATATACAGTTTTAGGTGGAACAAGTATTGGTAAAAGAAGAGCAAGTCGTTATGAACAAGCATCTGGTAATATTACTTATAAATTTTTAGCAATGCCATCATTTTATGTAAGTAGTATTAAAGCATATAGTGGCATTGGGACCGCAACTAATCCTTTTATAATAGATTAATTAAAATAGTATTTTATTATTAAAAATATACATAATAACTATGAAGTGTGAGGATATTATGAGAAAAAAAAGAAAAAGATTACTAACAATATTTATATTAATAATTATTATAGTTTTAATTATATTTATGTTTTTTATAAAAAATAAAGATAAAGAATTAGTAATGATAGATTTAGTAAATACTAATGTATCATTAATTGAAAAAAATTTAAGTAAATATAATTTTTCTATAGAATATGAATATGAATATAATGATTCTATAGAGAAAGATTATATTATTTCACAAAGTATTTTACCTAATACTAAGATTATTGAGCAAAAGACAATAAAAATAATTGTATCATTAGGAAAAATCGATTATGATAAATTGAAAAATGATAAAATAAACGAGTTAGGTAAAGTGCCTATTATGATGTATCATGGAATAATAAATAAAAAAGATAGTGAAACTGCTTATACATTAGGTAATGTAGATAAAGATGGTTATAATAGAACAACTGAATCATTTAAAAGAGATTTAGAATTCTATTATAATAATAAATATCAAATGATAAGATTAGTTGATTATGTTAATAAAGAAATAGATGTTTCTTATGGATATAGTCCTATTATAATTACTTTTGATGATGGTAATGATAATAATATTAAAGTAACAGGTTTAGATAAAGATGGTAATATTATTATTGATGAAAATAGTGCTGTAGGAATCTTAGAACAATTTAAAAAAGATCATAAAGATGCTAAAGTTACAGCTACTTTCTTTGTTACAGGTAGTTTATTTAATCAAAAGGAATATAATGATAAAGTATTAAAGTGGTTAGTAGATCATGGTTATGATATAGGAAATCATACTAATGGACATGATAATATATCTACTTTAAGTATAGAAAATACTCAAAAAACAATATCTTCTGTATATCAAAAATTAGATTCAATAATACCTAATAAGTATGTAAAAATAATAGCACTTCCATTTGGTGCTCCATATAATAAGAGTCATGCTAATTTTCCTTATACATTAAAAGGAACTTACAATAATTATTCTTATGAAAATATAAGTGCTTTAAGAGTGGGATGGGAGCCAGAAGTATCATCATATGATAAAAGCTTTGATAAAACATATTTAAAGAGATGTCGTGCTTATGATAATAATGGAAAAGAATTTGATATAGAGATGGTATTTAATAATTTAAAAAATAATAAATTTATATCAGATGGTAATAAAGATACTATTACTATTCCAAATAGTTCTAGTGATAAATTAATTGATATTGATAAGAAGGTTATAAAATATTAGAATAGATGAGGTGTAATAATGAATAATAATGAGAAAAGCCTAAAAGAATCTAAAAGTAAAATAATAGTACCTATTATTTTATCTTCTTTAGTAACACTTATAATAACATTTTCAGTAGGATATTTTTATTGTGAAAATTATTTAAATAAAGGAATTACTAAAACCAAATTACAAAAAGATGTAACTGTTACAGATGAAGGAATTGCAGATGCTGTTGAAAAAATATATGATGCTGTAGTAGTTGTAGAAAATTATAATAATGGTACTCTTTATTCTACAGGTACAGGATTTATATATAAAAAAGACAATAAAAAAGCATATATTCTTACAAATTATCATGTAATAAATAATGCGAGTGAAATATATGTTATAGATACAGATGATGTAAAAACTAAAGTGGAATTAGTTGGTGGCGATGAATATTCAGATATTGCTGTATTAAGTATAGATGTAAAAGAGGACATTGCAGTAGCGGCAATTGGTAGTAGTGAAGATTTAAGAGTTGGTGATACTACATTTGCTGTAGGTGCTCCACTTGATGCTGCAACATATTCTTGGACAGTAACAAGAG
>DAOPJC010000094.1:0-3876 GCA_035399485.1 Bacilli bacterium | reverse complement strand
AATTAGTTTCATTATCTGATTTTAATGATATGAAAGCACAATATGAAGCACAAATAGCTCAATTACAATCAACCAGTAATATAACAATAAAATCACATAATACTTATTCACAAAGTTCAACACCTTGGAGTAATTCACAAACTTTAACATTAACTAGTGAAAATAATAAGGAATATATGTTAATAGTTTATGCTACTGCAATAAATTCAGGGGAACCAACAAGAAGTGAAAATATTACTTTAACATTATCTGGATGTACAACAAAAGAAGTTATTAGAAATGATAATAATATTAAAATATATAAAGTTAAAGCAAATTCTAATGAAATATCAATATTGTTTAGTTATGCTACCAGCAATGTAATAAGATTAGAAGCAGAATTAATATAAGGAGAAAAATATGAAAAAGAATAAAAAGGTTTTACACTAATAGAACTTTTAGCGGTAATATTAATACTAGCGATTATTGCTTTAATCGCAATACCAGTAGTAACAAATATAATAAATGACGCAAAGAAACATGCTTTAAAAGATAGTGCATACGGAATAATAAATTCAGCAGATTTATATTACGCTAAAAATATGAAAAGTATTACTACTAATTTAGAATTTACTTGTAGCAATAATAAATGTGAGGCAAGTACGAATAAATTAGATTTTAAAGGTGAGGTAAGAGAAGGTAAAGTAAAATTATTTAATGATGGAAAAGTATCAATTTGTATCGAAAATGAAACATATGCAGCATATAAAAATGCCGCAACAGATGAAGTAACAGTAGCAAAAGGTACTTGTAACTATTCAGGTGATGAATATACAGTAGATGAATTAGTTTCATTATCTGATTTTAATGATATGAAGGCTCAATATGAAGCACAAATATCAACTTTAGAAGAACAATTAGAAAATAGTTCTAAAACAGATTTATTATGGACTAATCCTAATCCAAATGCAGAATTTGCAGCTCAAACAGTTTCATTAGATTTAACAAATTATAGTAAGATAGTTGTATATGCTCAAAATGTTACATATCCAACATTATATCAAAATGCATATTATGTTTTAGATAAAAATAATACTGCACAGGTTATTAGGGGTGGAATCCAACCATGGTGGTTTGTTAGAACAGCAACACCATCAAATACTGGAATAACATTCACAATAGGACATTGCGCAAATAATGGTGGTATGTCAGGTAGTGACGGAAATGGCTATGTAGTACCAATAAATATTTATGGAATAAAATAGATTATCTTTAATGATAATCTTTTTTTATGTATGAAAATATGATAAAATATATTATGTATGGTAGGTGTTAGAATGATAAGAGGAATATATATAATAGTATGTTATTTATGGTTAATAGTATATTTATGTATGATGATATTATTATATGTAAAAAATCTTAAACCATATAAACCAAAATATAATAAAAAATTTGAATTAGATATACCAAATGATTTAAATCCATCGGAATTAAGTATACTTATGTATCAAAGAATAACTGCTCAAACTTTTAGTGCAGAGATAATTAGACTTATTGATGAAAAAGTATTACTTTTGAAAAGAATAAATGGTGTTAAATATATTTGTAGAAATGAAGAAAATACTAGAACACTTACAACTGCTGAAGAATATACAGTTAATATATTATTAGAAGTAATAGGTGATGGTAAGAGAACTAAAATAGATATTAATGATCTATATACAAAAAAGAAAAAATGTTGTGATACTCTATTAAATGAATATAAAATTTGGAGTAGAATCATGCGAAAAGAAAATGTGAAACAAAGATTCTATGAAACAAAACCATATTATATTTTTATTAAAAGAATCTTTGTTTTTGGATTAATTCTTTTAGGAGTAAATTTTATATTAAAAATAAATTATTTTATGGGATTTATTATACCTGCACTTGCAGTTACACTTATGTTTTTCTTTTTTAGAATATATAAAAGAACTAAAAGTGCTAATGAAGAATATCATAAATGGTTAGCATTTAAAAACTATCTAACTTATATTGATAATTTTGATCAAGAAATTACTAATCCATTAGAATATATCATTTATGGAATAATATTAAACGTAAAAGGGTTAGAGAAGAAAATAACTAAAAAGAATAATATTACTGAAATAGTTGATGTAATGAATAAGAATATTTTAAATGCCATTTTTAAAGGGAACAGGTCAATCTAATGATTTATAATTTAGATGGTAATGATTATGAAGTAGAAATAGTAAAAAAAGGTAATAAGAATACTTATGTAAGAGTTAAAGAAGATCTTACTATTCAAGTTACTACTAACTTTTTTGCTAGCAAGAGTAGTATTAAAGAGTTATTAGATCGTAATACTAATTTCTTGAGAACTACTATTTCAAAAAGAGAAAAAGAAATAAATAAAAATGAAAGTTTTTATTATTTAGGAAAATCTTATGATATAATAGAATTATCAACAATAGATAAGATAGAATTTGTTGATAATAAGTTATATATTAATGACAAAAAGAATATAGATAAATGGCTAAAGAAAGAAATGTTAAGGCTATTTAAGGAAAGATTAGATTATAATTATAGTCTTTTTACAGAAGATATTCCTTATCCTAGTTTAAAAATAAGAAATATGAAAACAAGATGGGGAGTATGTAATAGAAAAAATTTAACTGTTACATTAAATAGTAATTTAATAAAAGAATCAATTGATAAATTAGATTATGTAATAATACATGAATTATCACATTTAGTTTATTTTGATCATTCAAAAAACTTTTGGTCAATAGTAGGTAAGTATTGTCCAAAATATAAAATGATAAGAAAAGAATTAAGGGAGTAGGTAAGGATGAAAATAATTAAAAAAATAGGTAATATATTTTTAATTTCTGTTTTATTAAGTGTTACTTTTTTTACTTTACCTATGAAGGGTGAAGCAAAGACTTTAAGACAATTAAAAGAAGAATATCAAAAAACATTAGATCAATATAACGCTAATAAGAATAAAGAAAAGCTTACACAAGAACAAATAAATACAATTAATAATAATGTTGCTTTAATTCAGGCAAATATTGAAAAAGGGCAAAAAGATATTATAGCTTTAACAGCTGAGATAGCTGCTATTCAAGAAAAAATGGTTGAAAAAGATAAAGAAATTAAAAAGATATTAAATTTCTTACAAATATCTGAAGGAGAAAATGCATATTTAGAATACGCATTTGGAGCTAATACATTCACTGATTTTATTTATCGTATGGCTGTTACAGAACAATTATCAAGTTATAATGATAAATTAATAAAAGAATATAATAGTTTGATTGAACAAAATAAGAAGAAACAAGAAGAAATAGCAGCTAAAGAAGTTCAAATGAAACAACAACAAGCTGATTTAATAGTTCAACTTAGTAAGTTAGAATCTCAAATGGGTGAAATATATGAAGATTATGTTGACTTATCTGCTTCATTAGAAGTTCAAGATGCAATTATTAAAATGTATGAAAATGATTATAAATGTAGTCTTGATCAAGATTTAACAGTATGTGCTAATAAAGCATTACCAAGTGATACAGCATTCTGGAGACCTACTTCTTATGGATATATGTCTAGTAATTATGGTATGCGTTGGCATCCCATAATTACTTCTTATGGATATATGTCTAGTAATTATGGTATGCGTTGGCATCCAACTCAAAAAAAATATAAATTACATACAGGTGTAGATATTGCAGTTTCTACCGATACACCAGTTTATGCAGTAGCAGCTGGAACTGTTGTAGGTTTAACAATTAAATATTACTGTGGTGGTAATATGATATTTATTATCCATAGAGTAAATGGACAGTATTATACAAGCGTTTATATGCATTTACATATAATTAATGTTAGTGTAGG
>DAOPJC010000093.1:0-3905 GCA_035399485.1 Bacilli bacterium | reverse complement strand
AGAAGATTAGATATAGATCCTAATATTAATGATATAGCTGAAGAAATAGGAAGATTATATGGATACCATAATTTAGTATCAACATTGCCAACTATTCCAGTTAGAAAAGGTGAATATGTAGGTGATGTTAAATATAGAAAATTAATTTCTAAACGTTTAAGATCACTAGGATTAAATGAATGTAAAACTTATACATTAACTAGTCCTGAAATGGCTAGTACATTTAAGTATGAAGAAAAACAAAATGTTGTTTTACCAAATCCTATGAGTGTAGATAAATCTGTTGTAAGAACAACTTTAATACCTTCATTAATTAATACTTATGAATATAATAAAACAAGAAAAATTAATGATGTTATGATATATGAAATAAGTAAAACTTATGATATAAATTATAATGAAGATACAAAAGTATCTGTATTAATGAAAGGTAATTACTTATTAAATAGTTGGCAAAATAAAGATAATAAAATAGATTTCTATTTTGTAAAAGGGATGTTAGAAAATTTATTAGATTATCTAGGATTTAAGAATAGATATAGTTATAGTGTTGAGAATATACCAAATATGCATCCAGGAATGAGTGCTAAAATACTTATTGATAGAGAAGAAGCAGGTATTATTGGTAGAGTTCATCCAAGTTATAAAAAAGATGAAATATTTGTTTTTGAAATATCAATGACTAAATTATTTAATAAATATGTAAAACCAATTAAGTATAAAGAAGGTAATAAATATCCATCAATTTCTAAAGACTTAGCATTCGTTGTTAAGAAAGAAATTACTTCTTTAGAATTAATGAATCAAATTAAAAAATCAGGTGGAAGACTTCTAACTGATATAGATGTATTTGATGTATATGTAGGAGAAAATGTTAAAGAAGATGAAAAATCAATTGCTTATAGTTTAGTATTCTCTGATCCTACTAGAACACTTAGTGATGAAGAAGTTACAAAAGTATTTAATAAAATAATTACTGAAGTTGAAACTAAGATGGAAGCAAAACTAAGAAGATAGAAATATCTTCTTTTTTAATGTTTTCAAATCTTATTGAATATGATATAATTGTAATATTTGGGAGGGACTTATATGGAATTATATAAATTAGAAGGTGTTTATAAAACATATAAATTTAATGATATAGATAATCATGCTTTAAATAATATAGATTTAACCATAAATGAAGGTGAAATAGTAGTAATATTAGGACCTAGTGGTAGTGGTAAAAGTACTATGTTAAATTTACTTTCTGGTATAGATTATCCTACAAGAGGACACATCTATTTTAATAATGTTAAAATAGATAAAATGAGAGATTTAGAATTAACAGATTATAGAAAGAAAAATTTAGGATTTATTTTTCAAAGTTATAATTTAGTATCTAGTTTAACAGTAAAAGAAAATGTTGAATTAGGTAAAGAATTAGCTGATTGTCCTTTAGATATGGATGAAGTAATCAAAGCTGTAGATTTAAAAGATCAAAGAAATAAATATCCATATCAATTATCTGGTGGACAAATGCAAAGAGTAGCTATTGCTAGATCTTTAGTAAAAAATCCAAAAGTTTTATTTTGTGATGAACCAACAGGTGCATTAGATGAAAAAACTGGTAAAAAAGTATTAGAGTTATTACAAGAAATAAATGAAAAATATAAAACTACTATGATTATCGTAACACATAATCCTAGTATAGCTTTAATGGCAAATACTGTTATTAAAATGAATAGTGGAGAAATAAAAGAAATTATTCATAATAAGAAAGTTGCCAAAGCTGATGAGTTGAGGTGGGCTTAATGAGATTATTATTTTTAAATTCTTTAAAAAGTTTAAAGAAAAAGAAAATTCAAATGCTTGGTATAATTTTATTAGTTATGCTTTCAACAGGAATTTATGTAGCAATATCTTCTGCCTTAGATAGAATGGAAGACAAGTATTATGATTACTTAGAAACACAACGTGTAGAACATATCAGTGTTGATTATAATATTGATTATAAAGAAGAAGTAACTAAAGAAGATTTAAATTATTTAAAAGAACATGAATTATCAAATCTAAATGATGAAGAAAAAACTGTTATAGATAGATATAGTTATTATTTAGATCATAAAGATACAGATGATTTATTTACTAATTTATCTTATCCATATATATTAGGAAATGTATTTGTTAAGCATCAAGCTAATGAATACATTGAAAAAAATAAAATGGATTATTTAGCCGAAAAATATGATTTTGAATATGAAATGGCTAGAAGTAAAACTTTAAAAGCAGATGATACTTATTTAAAAGTATTAAGATATGATGAAAAAAATAATATTAATAAAGCATATATTATTGAAGGTAGATTACCTAAAAATGATAAAGAAATAACAATGTTACCAAAATATGCTAAAGCAAAAAATATAGAATTAAATGATACTTATACAATAAATGATGTTGAATATAAAGTAGTAGGATTTGCGTATGCACCTGATTATATTTATCCATTAGTTAATTATTCAGCATTAGTATTTGATGAAGAAACTAATAATGTAGTTTATATGTATAAAGATAATTATGAATCATTAGCAGGTGTTGAAGAAAAATCATATTCTATTTTCTATCATGGAAAAATGAAAAGACAATTTGATATGAATGGATTAGCAGCTTTAAATGATTTATCAGGTACACCAAAAGATGATGATGTAACTAAATTATTCTATGGTGGAACAGGAGCATCAATTAGTATCTTTGCTGGTACTAGAATGGGTCGTATTTCATCATTACAATTAGAATTTGCAACAGATAGATTATTTGCAGAATATTTTTTATATGTATTATTAGGAATTGCAGTATTTGTAATTGCGATTATTACTAAGAAAAGAATTGAAGATGAAAAATTACAAATAGGTGTTTTAAAATCATTAGGATATAGCCCTTTTAGTATAGGAATTAGTTATCTAGTATATCCAATTATTGGTTCAATAATAGGTGGATTATTAGGTTATACAATAGGGTCATTAGTTAATGGACCAATCGCAGGTATGTATATAAGTTTCTTCTTAGTACCACTTGCAGGATTTAGTATTAATCCAAAATATATAATAAATTGTTTAGCAATACCAACTATATTATTATCAATATTAAGTTATATAATTGCGTTATTCATGTTAAGAAAAAAACCATTATATTTATTAAGAGAAGGAAGTAATTTAAAGATTAATATATTCTCTAGATTAGCAAATAGAATAACTAGTGTTTTACCATTTAAATATAGATTTAAATATTCATTAGCATTCCGTTCACTTTCTAAATTAATAATAGTCGCAATTACATCATTCTTTACAGGTATGTTAATTGTTCTTACATTAATAGGAATGAACTTAATGAATGACTTAATAGAGAAATCTTTCTCTGGTATGAAATATAATTATATGATTTATACAAATACTATTGAATCAGAAAAATTTGATGAAGAAGCAGATCACATTATTAATGCTGGTTTGCCTATCAAATTAGTAACTGATAAAGATGGTAAAGAAGTATATAATAGAGATAAAAAAGCAAAAGATGATAAGATTTCAATTGCTATTATAGGTATTGATAAAGATAGCAAATATGTTGAAATAAAAGATAAAGATAATAATGATTTATTGAAGAATTTAAATGATAAAGAATTAATTATTAATAGAAATATGGAAAACTTATATGGAATTAGAGAAGGCGATACAATGGAATTATGCCTTGATGAAAAATGTAAAGGAACTATTTCATATAAAGTAGTAGGTATAGCTGAAGAATTCATGAATATTTCAGGTTATGCTTTAAGAGAAGATATTTGTAAAACTGTAGGTTTTAAAGAATCTTGTTATTCATCAATGTTATCTAATGATAGTAAATATAGTGATTTAAATAAATTAGATGAT
>DAOPJC010000092.1:0-3954 GCA_035399485.1 Bacilli bacterium | reverse complement strand
ATTTTATTGTTAAAGAAGAAGTATTAAAAGAACACTTTAATGAAGATATAAAATATAATGAAGAGATAGTTAATCATTGTAATATAGAAATAACTTATACTAGTGATTTATTACCTAAATATAAATGTCCTAATAATATGGAACCATATGAATACTTAAAGAAATTATGTATTGAAGGATTAAAGAGAATATTTAATGATAAAGTACAAGTTATATATCAAACTAGATTAAAACATGAACTAGATATAATTAATAAAATGGGTTTTTGTAATTATTTTTTAGTCGTATGGGATTTAATTAAATATGCTAAAGAAAATAATATATATATTGGACCAGGACGTGGTAGTGCAGCAGGTTCACTAGTATCTTACTTACTTAATATAACAACGATTGACCCAATTAAGTACAATTTAATATTTGAAAGATTCTTAAATCCTGAACGTGTAACTATGCCAGATATTGATATAGATATGCAAGATGACAAAAGAGAAGATTTAATTAAATATTGTATAGATAAATATGGTATTAAAAAAGTAGTACCAATAATTGCTTTTGGTACACTTGCTAGTAAACAAGTTATTCGTGATGTTGGAAGAACAATGGATATAGATTTAAATATTGTTGATTATATATGTAAACAATTGGATTCACGTTTGACTTTAAAAGAAAATATAGAAACTAATAAAAAATTAAAAGATTATATTGATTATGATGAAGAATTAAAAAAATTATATGAAGTAGCAAGTAAATTTGAAGGCTTAAAAAGACATACAACCATACATGCTGCAGGTATTATTATGTCAGAAGTAGATATTGATGAAATAGTACCACTTGATAAGTCACATAATGATTTTTATACAACAGCATATGATATGAATTATTTAGAAGAATTAGGTTTATTAAAAATGGATTTCTTAGCTATTAAGAATTTAACAATAATACATGATATTATTGATGATATTAATTCTGATTTAGATTTTGATAATATACCTTTGAATGATAAAAAAACATTGGATATTTTTACTAATGTTGATACACTTGGTATATTTCAATTTGAATCAAATGGTATGATGAATTTCTTAAGAAAATTTAAACCATCTTCATTTGAGGATATTTTTGCTGCAATTGCTTTATATAGACCAGGACCTATGGATAATATAGATACTTATATAAAGAGAAAAGAAGGCAAAATAAAGATAGATTATTATCATGAATTATTAGTTGACATATTAAAACCAACTTATGGTATATTAATTTATCAAGAACAAATTATGCAAGTGGCAAAAGAATTAGCAGGTTATAATTTAGGTGAAGCTGATATATTAAGAAGAGCTATGTCTAAAAAGAAAGAAGAAATATTAATAAAGGAAAAAGATAAATTTATTAATGGATGTCTTAAAAATAATGTTCCTAATGATATAGCAAATAAAGTATATGAATTAGTATTAAAATTTGCTTCATATGGATTCAATAGATCACACTCTGTTGCTTATTCAATGGTAGCTTATAAAATGGCTTATTTAAAAGCTCATTATAGAATATATTTTATTAAGAATTTATTAAACACATTTATGTCTAGTGATGAAAAGAAAAAAGAATATATATATGAAGCAAGAAAGAATAATATTAATGTAGTAGTACCTAGTATAAATGATAGTTTATATAAATTTGAAATAATTAATAATGAATTAGTTTATCCATTAACTGGTATTAAAGGTGTTGGAAACAATGCATGTAATTTTATTATTGAAGAGCGAAAAAAAGAGAAGTTTAAAGATATATATGATTTCTTTAAACGAGGATATAATAAAGCAGTTAATAGAAAAGTAATTGAAAACTTAATTTACGCGGGATGTTTTGATTGTTTTGATATAAATAGAAAAACATTAATTAATAATTTAGATGAACTTATTAATTATAGTGAGATAAGTGGTGGTTTTGATGAAGAATTTAATTTAAAACCAGAATTAACTTATTATGATGAATTTAGTAAAAAAGATTTACTAGCATATGAATTAGATGTTTTTGGATTTTATTTTACTAAACATCCTATAACTGATTATAAGAATAATAATTATGTTAATTTAAATGAATTAGATTTATATTTTGATAAAAATATTAAAACAGTAATCTTTGTAGAAAGATTAAAAGAAATAACAACTAAGAAAAATGATAAGATGTTATTTATTACTGGAGCAGATGAAATAAATAGTGTTGATGTAGTATTATTTCCAAAAACATATGAAAAGTTCAGTGAAGTAAAAGTAGGAGACATTATCGAAATAGACGCTAAAGTAGAAAAAAGATTTGATAAATATCAACTTGTTGTTAATAATGTAAAGAACTTGTATTAAGTTTAATTATAATATATAATATTTTTGAAAGAGGGAAATTATGGACGATATTTTAATGGAAACAGAAATGAATATGGAAGGTACAATTGAGACCTTAGATAAAAGACTTTTAAATATTAGAGCAGGTCGTGCTAACCCTGCTATGTTAGATGGTGTAATGGTAAATTATTATGGTTCTGATACACCATTGAAACAATTAGCAACTGTATCAATTCCAGAGGCTAGACAATTATCAATTAAACCATTTGACAGAAGTTCAATTGGCGCAATTGAAAAAGCAATATTTGAAGCAAATTTAGGAATCACTCCAAATAACAATGGTGAAACAGTAATATTAAATATTCCAGCATTAACAGAAGAAACAAGAAGAGAATATGTTAAACAATCTAAACAAATATGTGAAGAAGCTAAAATAGCTTTAAGAAATGTTAGACAAGATGCTATGAATGAAATTAAAAAAGCAGAAATGACTGATGATGAAAAAAAATCAATGGAAGCAGATGTTCAAGAATTAATTAACAAATACAATAAAGTTGTAGATGATAAATTTAAAGAAAAAGAACAAGAATTAATGACAGTTTAATACTGTCTTTTAATTTGCAAAAAAATAAGGTATAATATTTTATATTAGGAGGTAAATGAATGAAACAATTTTTAATAAAAAAGCTTAAATTTATATTACTTCTTTTATTAGGTATTATTATATTTTTAGGATTGATGACTTTAATAATAAATATATATGTTATAAATTATTCAAAAAAATACATTCTAGATGAAGAAGAGATAGGTAGATATAAATTTGATTGTATAACAGTTTTAGGAGCAAGTGTAAAAGCTGATGGTACACCAAGTCATATGCTTCAAGATAGACTTGATAAATCAATAGTTTTATATAACAATAATATTTCTGATAAGATATTAATGAGTGGAGATCATGCCTATTATGATTATGATGAAGTAAATGCTATGAAAAATTATAATATTAAAAATGGCATACCTTCTAGTGATATATTTTTAGATCATGCTGGCATAAGTACTTATGATAGTATGTATCGTTTAAAAAATATTTATGAAGTTAAAAAAACTGTTATAGTAACTCAAGATTACCATTTATATAGATCAATATTTATCGCAAGAAAATTAGGAATAGAAGCTTATGGTGTTACTGCTAACCCGCGAGAATATTCTAATCAAATATATCGCGATGCAAGAGAAATATTAGCGCGTGTTAAAGATTTCTTTCAAATAGTTTTTAAAGCAAAATCTAAATATGCTGGTGATACAATTCCAGTTATAGGTGATGGCGATGTTACTAATAATAAGAGGTAATTATGTTAAAAGTATGTACAGTAAATTCACAAAATAAATATAAGATCAATAATTATAATGGAATTGATTTAAAAAATAATGATAATATTCTGAAATTATACAATATGTTAGAGAATAATAATGTTAATATTGCCGGTACGCAGGAATTAACTTCAAGATGCCTTAAGCGTTTAAAAGAGTTTTGTTTACCAAAATATAAGATAGTGGGTAAATATCGATTAGGTAATAATATATTGACTAATATTAATGAAATAAATAAGTTTAATGAAAC
>DAOPJC010000091.1:0-3970 GCA_035399485.1 Bacilli bacterium | reverse complement strand
CTTTGACTATTTTCTATTTGACAATAAAAAGCCTTACTTATATTTAATAAACTAGCCATATATTGTTGACTATAATTATTTTTAATTCTAAGTTCTTTTAAATAATTCATAATATCACCTATAATAATTATACTTATTAAATTATATTTAATCAAGATTAAATTAACTGAAAGTTAATTTTGATATTAGAAGAATATTATCAAGTTATAATTACATTAACAAATAGTTAATGGAGGTAATTATGATTATAGGTAATAGAGTAAGAACTGCTAGAGTTAATAAAGGTTATAGTCAAGAAGAATTAGGTAAATTAATTAATGTTAGTAAGGTTTCAATCTGTGGATATGAAACTGGTAACAGAACACCTACATTAAATAATTTTATGGATTTGGTAAAAGTGTTAGATGTAGAACCAAATTATTTATTAGGACTAGATGTTGATGTAATTTGTGATGATGCAAAGTATTCTATAAAAATGGCTAAAGAAGATATAGATATAATAAAAGAATTAAAGAATCATCCAGAACTTTATAATAAAATAGCAAATGATTCAAAAAGAACAATTGAATTAATAAGTAGAAGAGTTAAGTAGTTGTATATAACTACTTTTTTTAATGATAAATAAATAATATATGTTATAATTAAAATGGTGATAGTATGAATATAATAGAAATTATAAATAAGAAAAGACTAGGTTTAGAATTAACAAAAGAAGAAATAAATTATTTTGTTAATGAATATGTATTAGGTAATATAAAAGATTATCAAATAAGTTCTTTATTAATGGCTATATGTATTAATGGCATGAATGATAGAGAAATAGTAGATTTAACTAATGTTATGCTAAATAGTGGTGATAGAATTGATTTAAGCATGATAGATGGCATTAAAGTCGACAAACATTCAACTGGTGGTGTAGGAGATAAAACATCATTAATATTACTACCTATAGTAGCTTCTTGTGGTGTAAAAGTTGCTAAAATGAGTGGTAGAGGTTTAGGATTTACTGGTGGTACTATAGATAAACTTGATTCAATACCAGGATTTAAGACTAATATTACTAATGAAGAATTCTTAAATCAAGTAAAGAATATAGGAGTTGCAATTGTTAGTCAAACTGGCAATTTAGTACCTGCTGATAAAAAATTATATGCTTTAAGAGATGTTACTGGTACAGTCGAATCTATTCCTTTAATCGCATCAAGTATTATGAGTAAAAAACTTGCTAGTGGAGCAGATAAGATAGTTATAGATTTAAAAGTAGGTAGTGGCGCTTTGGTAAAAGATTTAGAGAATGCTAGAAAACTTGCTAATATATTAGTAAAAATAGGAAAAGAAAATAATAAAGAAACAATATGTGTTTTAACTAATATGGATCAACCATTAGGTAATGCAATTGGTAATGCTTTAGAAGTACAAGAAAGTATTGATGTATTAAATAATAATGGTCCTAAAGATATAACAGAATTAGTAATAGTATTAGGTAGTTATATGGTTTCAATGGGACTTAATATTTCATATGAAGAAGCTAAATTTAAAGTATTAGATTCATTAAATACTAAGAAAGCTTATAATAAATTTCTTGAGATGGTAAAATTACAAGGTGGTAATATAGAAGGCCTTACTATTTCAGATAAAGTAATATCTATAAAAAGTAAAGAAACAGGATTTATTAAACATATCGATACATCTAAATTAGGCGAAATAATTCGTAAATTAGGTGGTGGAAGATATAATAAAGAAGATAGTATTAATTATAAAGTAGGAATAGTATTAAAAGTAAAACAGGGTGATTATATCTTAGAAGATGAAGAAATATTAAAAGTATATATGGAAGATAAAGATGTAAGTATTGATGAAATATTAGAATGTTTTGATATTGATAATTCATCTGGTGATAATTTACCTTTAATATATGAGATAGTAAAATAATTATGGAAGTTGATAGCGTAATAATTCCTATTTTTAAGTTTTTAGTTCTTATCGGCATATTATTTTTAATTGGAGCTATAATAAATATAATAATAGATAAAATAAGAGGTAAAAGTAATCAACATATTTTTAGAAAAAGAAATATTGATAATTCTAATGAAGATACATTAGCTTTATTATTTAATAAAGTAAATGGATATAAAAGAATTATTAAATATGATGATATAATATTATTTATTAATGAATATGGTATTAAAGCTATATTAATATGTGATATATATGGAATACTATCTGGTAATGAAAATGATAAAAGTTGGCAACTAAAAGCTAATAATAGAGATACTTTAATAACTAATCCTATTATTGGTTTTAGAGATAAATTGACTAAAATTAGTTCAAAAATAGGAAATGAAGAAATAACAGAGTATATATTATTAGGAGGCCATTGTTTTTTAAATATAGAGTTTAAAAGTATTAATTTAGTTAGAACTAATAAGATATTTTATACATTAAGTAAAAAGGATGGTAATAAAAAATATAGTGTTGATGAAATAGATAATATATATGAAAAATTAAAAATGTAAACAATTGTCTAATCGCTTGAAATGTAAAAATATTTATTATATTCTTAATATAGGAGAGTGATATTATGATACAACCTTCAATCGATAAATTATTATCAAAAGTTGGTTCAAAATACTTACTTGTAAATTTAGTTTCAAAAAGAGTAAAAGAAATTGAAGAAAATGATTTCTATCAAATGAAAGAAAATGAATACAAGTCAAAAAAACCAATTGGAAGAGTACTAGAAGAAATAGCAAAAGATCTAATTCATGTAAAAGAATAGAATTAGATTTTTTTATTAGGAGTGTCTATGGAAATAAGTCGAATTAAAAAATTAAATAGTGGTAAATATCAAATAGAACTTAGTGATAAAACTAAAATTATTACATATGATGAAGTTATACTAAAATATAACTTGCTTTATAAAAAAGAAATTGATTCTAAAGATATTAATGAAATAAATAATATGAATGATTATTATTCTATATATTCAAATTTAGTTAAGTATTTAACTAAAAAAGTTCATAGTAAAAAAGAGTATTATAAGTATATAGAAAAATATAATTTGAATGATTTAGAAAAAGAAAGATTAACAAAAGAATTAGAAGAAATTAAATTATTGGATGATAATAGATTTATTAAAGCATATGTATCAGATAAGTTTTATTTATCTAATGAAGGACCATATAAGATAAAAAAAGAATTATTAGAACATAATATTAATGAAGATTTAATTAATGAAGAATTAAGTAAAATATCATATGAGGATATATTAAACAAGGTAGATAAATTAGTTAATAAGAAATTAAAAACTTTAAAAGGATCAAGCTATATAATAAAGCAAAAGATTTATCAAGATATGAATACACTAGGATATGATAAAAGTATAGTAGATGAGTGCTTAAATGAAGAAATAGATGACTCAATTAATTTAGAAAAAGATTTTAATAAGTTTTTTAATGAGTATAGTAGAAAAGAAGAGGACACTAATAAACTTTATTTTAAAATTAAACAAAAAATGTTTAGTAAGGGATATAGTTTATCAAAAATAGATGAATTTATAGAAAATAAAAAGAATTCTTAATAGAATTCTTTTTTATATTAAATTATTTAAATTAATATGAATGCTATATGCATAATTATCATATACATCATGTAATATAGTATCAATATCGATTTCTTTATTCATAAGTTTATCAAATAATTCTTTATCAAACCCATAGAAATTTCCAGAAGTAGGTATTTCAGTATATTCACCTTCATCAGGCATATTAAATCTAACTAAGTATGTTTCAATATTCTCTAATTCTTCAGGTTTATTTAATTTTTTATTATATAAAGCATATTTTTTAGTATATTTTTTTACAAAGTAATTATCTTCAATACGATAAGTTTTTTCTTCTTCTATAAAATTTTCAAAAACACAAGGTGCAATGATATGACCCCCATTTGGGAGACATCAAATAAAAACACA
>DAOPJC010000090.1:0-3994 GCA_035399485.1 Bacilli bacterium | reverse complement strand
AATTTGATCAATATATAAATACATATTTAATTGCGACTCAAAAAATAGATGATTATAAGAATGCTATACATTATGATAGATTAAGTAATTATACAGATCCTGCTAATAATATATATGTAGAAGATAAAGATGGACATTTCTATAGTAATATTGAAGGTTTTTCACTTGATTGGAAATAAAAGAAGAAAATTACAGAAGATAAATGTGAAGATTTATCTTTTAAAAAATTAGCGAACTAATTTAGTTCGTTTTTTTGTTTTTAAAAAGTATGCTATAATGTAATAGGTGAAAAAATGAAAAATGAAAAAAAAGAAAGTAATGCTATTGAAATAGTAGTATTATTAGTCATTATGTTTCTACTTTTTATAAGTTTAGTATTAATGTATGAACATAAAATAGATCAATTAGAAAAAGAAATAGATGAATTAGAGGTATGTAATGATAAATAGATGTAAAGAATTATATAATAAATATTCAGAAATAATTAATTATTTAATAGTAGGAGTATTAACTACAATAGTAAGTTATGTAACTTATTTATTTGCTGCAAATATTTTATTTCCTGCAAAAGGAGCTTTAGATATTCAAATATCAAATATAATTTCTTGGATATGTGCAGTATTATTTGCGTATTATACAAATAAAAAATATGTTTTTAAAACAAAGACAGTAGGCAAAGAAAAATATAAAGAAATGGTAAATTTCTTTGAATCAAGAATATTAACTTTATTAGTTGATATGGGTATGATGTATGTAATGGTCACATTAAGTGGTATTAATGACGCAATTGCAAAATTAATAGTACAAGTAGTAATAACAGTATTAAATTATTTATTAAGTAAAATATTAGTGTTTAATAAAAAGAACAAATAAAAGCAATATATATTGCTTTTTTTCATATAATTTACTGGTGATAAAATGTTTTTTAAAAATATTCATATTAGAATGAAAATAATAGTTTTAATTATGTGTTTTTGCTTTTTATTAATTATTGGCAAAGTTTTTTTCATACAAGTAATAGATTATAAAAAAATTAATAAATTAGCTAATTCTTTATGGAGTAGAAATTTACCAATCGAGGCAGATAGAGGAAAAATATATGATAGAAATGGTATTGTATTAGCGAGTAATATTACAGCTTCTTCAGTAATAGTTATACCTAATCAAGTAGAAGATAAAGAAACGACTGCTAAAGAATTAAGTAAAGTTTTAAATACTGATTATGATACTATCTTTAAAAGTGTATCTAAAAAAAGTTCTATAGAAAGAATACATTCTAGTGGAAGAAGAATTAATTATGATACAGCTTCTAAAATAGCGTCTTTAAATTTAAAAGGAGTATATTTAGTAAAAGAATCAAAAAGATATTATGAATATGATAAAACACTTTCTCATACAATAGGTTTTGTTGGTATAGATAATCAGGGATTAAGTGGTTTAGAATTAATGTATGATAATTACTTAACAGGAGCATATGGAGCAATTAAATATTATAGTGATGCTAAAGGAAATAGATTAAAAATGAATGAGGTATATGAAGAACCTCAAGATGGGATTAATATGACTTTAACGGTAAATTATAAAATACAAGAATCATTAGAAAGAGAATTAGATAATGCAGTATTAAAATATAATCCAGAACATGCTTTAGGTATAGTAATGGATCCTAATAATGGAGAAATACTTGCTATTTCATCTAGACCTAATTATTCACCATCTAATTACCAAGATTATACTATTGAAGAAATAAATAGAAATTTACCTATATGGATGACATATGAACCAGGTAGTACTTTTAAAATAATCACACTTGCGACAGCTTTAGAAGAAAAATTAGTTGATTTAAATAAAGACACTTATTATGATTCAGGTAGTATTAATGTTGAAGGGGCAAGAATAAAATGTTGGAAAGCAGGTGGCCATGGATTACAAACTTATATGCAAGTAGTTCAAAACTCTTGTAATCCGGGTTTTGTTACACTTGGTCAAAAAATAGGTAAGGAAAAATTATTTAAATATATAGATAAATTTGGTTTTGGTACTAAAACAGGTATTGATTTAAATGGTGAAGCAACAGGTATTATATTTGATATAGATGATGTAGGACCAGTTGAACTTGCTACTACGTCTTTTGGTCAAGGAGTAAGTGTAACTCCTATTCAACAAGTGACAGCTGTTAGTGCTGCTATTAATGGAGGAATACTATATAAACCATATATTGTAAAAACTTTAAATGAACCAGCTACTAATAATGTTATAAAAGAGAATAAAAGTACCATAATAAGAAAAGTAATAAGTGAAGATACTAGTAATAAAGTAAAAGAAGCTTTAGAAAATGTTGTATCACTTGGTAGTGGAAGAAATGCTTATATAGAGGGATATCGTGTAGCAGGCAAAACTGGAACTGCTCAAAAGGTAAATAATGGTGTATATATGGTAGGTAATTATATAACTTCATTTATAGGTTTTATGCCTGCAGATAATCCTAAAGTAGTAATATATATTGCGATAGATAATGCTAAAGGTGTAACACAATATGGAGGAACTGTAGCTGCTCCAATCGCAAGAAATGTATTATTAGATATAATAGATGTTTTAAATCTAAAGAAACAAACTAAGGGAGTAGCAAAGAATTATAATTATTATGATATTAAAAACTATAATGTACCTAATGTAGTAGGTATGAATATTAAAGAAGCATTAAAAATATTAAAAGAATTTAAAGTAGAAATAGAAGGTACAGGAGAAAAAATAATTTATCAATCTCCTAATCCATTTACCGCATTATACGAAGGAAGTAGTATTAGAATAATGTTAGGAAATTAAACATATATATGTTATAATGTTGTAGTTGTATTTTATATAATAGAGAGGAGATTAATATGAATGTATTTATTTGTGACATTATTGGAACTTATTTAGAAAATTATGATACTAAAAATAGTAAAGAAGATCTTATTGAATTTGTTAATCACTTACAAAGACTCATAGAAATAGAAGAAATGAATGAATTAATATTTTCTTTTGAAAGTTCTAATGCATTAAACGAAGTAAAGAGTTGTATGATTGAATTATCTAAGTATATAGAAGGTACTAATATAAAAATGGGGATGCAATTTGGTAGTGATAAGTATTTAGATATAGATGGTAAAGAACATTTAGTACCAAGCATAGGAAAAATCACCCAAACAACATTATTATTAAGTAATAAAAAAGTTAATAAAATTTACTTTGCAGATGATAATTTATTAAATCAAAAGATGACTGAAAACTTTTTGAGTGGTGTTAATAATATTAATGATAATAAATCTAATTATAGTATTTCATATAATGAACTTGTACAATTTGTTCCTGGATTACAGAATGATGATAAGAAAACTAAAGGTTTAAAAACATTAAATGAAATTTTAGATAATTATATTAATAAATTAGAAAAAACTAATAAAATGATAAAATGACAAATTTTTCACTTAAAAATGTGAATTTTATAATATAATAGTATTAGGAGGTATGATTTAATGAAAAAGAAATTGAATTTTTATGATTATTTTTGGATTTTTTTTGCAGGTTCTTTTATTGGTGTAGTAATAGAAGAATTTTATTGGTTGATTAAAACAGGTTTATTAGAAAGTAGACAAGGTTTAGTTTATGGACCATTTAACCTTGTTTATGGTTTTGGTGCCTTAATATTAACATTCTGTTTAAATTCAATTAAAAAAAGTAACAAATTAAATTTTAAAATCTTTATTATTTCTTTTATCATGGGTAGTTTATTTGAATATTTTTGTAGTATATTTCAAGAAGAATTATTTGGAACTGTTTCTTGGGAGTATAGTGAAAAATTATTAAATATTAATGGTAGAATAACATTACAATATTCTATATTTTGGGGTATTTTAGGAATAATATGGATAAGATATCTTTTACCATTATTTATTAAAACAATTGATAACATACCATTAAAAGCAAATCATATATTAACATATGTATGTTT
>DAOPJC010000089.1:0-4007 GCA_035399485.1 Bacilli bacterium | reverse complement strand
GTTGAAGAATTATGGTTAAATCCATCTAATTTCTTAATGTTAGCACAAAATATAAAAAATGGTTTTGATGAATATTTAACAAATCATTATATAAAAAATGATTTAAATGATAAGTTTGAAGAGTTAAAAATAGAAATATCTAATTTAGATGCAGCCTTTACTATACTTGTAGAAAACTCAGTAAATAAAGATATTATTGTTAATGATGATGTATTTAGTTTCTTATCAAAATATGGATTTAATGTTATTTCATTAGATGAAGATACCGCTACTGATAAAACAATTGCGAGTGCTAAAGAATTAATTGCTAATGGAACTGCTAATACTATATTTGCATTACGTAATGATGAACTTTCTGATACAGTTAATAAACTTGTAAAAGAAACTAATATAAAAGTTACTTACTTACATGGATTATCAAATATTACTGAAACAGAAAGATCTAATAAAGATAATTACTTATCTATTATGAATGGTAATATAGAATTAATTAAAGAACAATTATACAAATAAAAAAGGACTAAGTCCTTTTTTTATTTTACTATATAATAAAAACTCTTTGGAATTTCTATTTCATATTTATCTATTTTATTAGTAAGAGGATTTTTAATAATTAATTTATAAGCATGTAAAGCTAATCTTTTTAATGAATTATTTTTTGAAGAATACTTTTTATCTCCTATTATTGGATGTTTTAAATATTCCATAGTAACTCTTATTTGATTTTTTCTTCCTGTTTTAATATCTACATCTAATAAAGAATAATCTTTATTTTTTTTCATCACTTTATAGCTTGTAATAGCCTCTTTACCAGTTTTATTTACATATACCTTCATATTATCATTTTCTTGTAGATTAAGAGTTATAGTATCCTCTTTTTTAGGCATTATTCCCTCTACTACAGCAGCATATCCACGATATCTAATTAGATCATTCCAATTATCTTGATATAATTTTTTAATCTTTTCATTTTTCGCAAACATTATTATTCCTGAAGTTTCTTTATCTAATCTGTGAATAACAAATATTCTAGCATTTTTATTTCTTTCTTTTAGATAATCACTTACAATATGATATAAAGTTTTTTCCTTTTCATCAGTTGTAGAAATAGTTAATAAATTATGTGGTTTTTCGACTACTATAATATTTTTATCTTCAAATAATATCTTTACATTACTTATAGCATTACTATTAAAACTTTTTATTATTACTTCATCCTTTAGTTTTAAAGCATAATTATATTTAGTAACAATTCTATTATTTACATAAACTTGTTCATTAGTAAGTAAAGATTTAGCTTTTTTATGAGTATATTCTAGCTTATTTACAATAGCGTCAATAAGAATCATTGGTTCATCTACTATATATTTATTCTTCATAATTCCTCCTAAATGCATATTCATTATACCACATTTCTTGACTTTTAAAGTATCTTTAACTATAATAACTAACCAGGTGATATTATGGATAATAAAATTAAAGTAAAAATACTAAATATTATTGTTACTAAAGATTGTAATTTAACATGTGCTCATTGTATGCGCGGTAAATGTACAAGAGAATATATTGATATTAAGACATTAGATAATCTATTATCACAAATAGAAGAAATTGATTTTCTTAATATTACTGGTGGTGAACCTTTTCTAGCACCAAAACAAATTTCTTATATTGTTAATTATATTAAAAATAATAATATTAAAATTGATGCTTTTTCCATAATCACAAATGGTACAGTTTATAATAAAAACCTTTTAGATGATATTACAACTTTATCTAATCTAACAGTTAATGAAAAATATGATAACGCAATTGCAATTAGTAAAGATATATATCATGATGCAGAAATTAATAGACTTGGTATAACAGAAATTAGAAATAGAAATCAAATTCTATTAGAAAAATTTTGTAAATTAAATAATATAAATTATAGTGATCATGATATTGCTGATAACATCATCATTGATGAAGGACGTGGAAAAGATATTCGTTATTATCATAAAAAATATGTTGATTATAAATTTAAAGCTAGCAATTTAAATTATCGAGATAAAAAATATAATGATGAAATAATTGTTGATACTAATGGTTTTATATTTATATCTAGTGATGTAAGTTATGACACAATTGAAGATAATGCAATATGTAATATAAATGATTCTAACCTACTTGATATTTTAAGCAATAAATATGTTGAATGTATTAATAATTTTCAAAAAGTACTATATAAAAATTAGTACTTTTTTTGCATAAAAAAAACCTTTTACAAGGTTAATTTATATAATGGCGGAGCAGGAGGGATTTGAACCCTCGCACCAGTTACCCGATCTACACCCTTAGCAGGGGCGCCTCTTCAGCCTCTTGAGTACTACTCCAAAACACTACAAATTAATTCTACATTAATAAGAAAGTTATGTCAATAGTTGGATTGAAAAAATAAAATAAAAACACTTCTAAGAAGTGTTAATTATTATATGGTGACCAGTATGGAATTCGAATCCATGAATGCTGCCGTGAAAGGGCAGTGTGTTAAGCCACTTCACCAACTGGCCATGTAAAAATATAAATGGTGGGCCTGGGGGGACTTGAACCTCCGACCTCACGCTTATCAGGCGTGCGCTCTAACCAGCTGAGCTACAAGCCCATTTAATTTTTTCAAGGACTATTTCATTATATATTATTTTATTTACTTTGACAAGTACTTTTTTAATAAAATTTAATTTTAGCTCAATTTTTCAACTGCACTTGTATTATACTATATTATTTTTTTTCTTGCAATACTTTTTTAACCCTTATTTTAGCAAAGTCGTCCCCTAATATTGCATTCTTCTATATCATCAATTATCTTTTTTGATTCTAAGTTTTTAATTCCTAATCCAAAGAAGTTTTCCATACTTCTAATATCTTCTAATGTTGCTTCTCTATAATTATCTACATCAGTAATAATTCCTGTAGAATCATATATAATACCTTTATATTTAGAAGCACAATGTAATAAATCTTTACTTACCATACATATTACATCAGGAAAATAATTCTTAATTATTTTATATAATTCATAACATCCACCATGTAAAAAATAGTATTTAGCATCCGCACCTATTCCCATAAAGCAATCATCTTCAGATACTAAATCATTAACAAATTCTATAAATTTACCTAAATCATATTCTTTCATAAAACACCTACTACTTATATATTAAAAAAGCCACTAAAGTGGTTTTATAATCTTATTGGTGTCCCCGCAGGGGCTCGAACCCTGGACCCACTGATTAAGAGTCAGTTGCTCTACCAACTGAGCTACGGAGACAAATTCATAATGCTCTTTAATTATAACATATTTATATAAAAATTCAATATATTTTATATATTTTAATAAAAAAAGAGGTTACCCTCTTTTTATATATAAATTACTTCTACACCAGATAAACTTACATGTCCAGTTAAAATAAGAGTTTTAGTTGTTTCACTATTAGGTTTACCTTTTTCTTCAATATCACCTAATGAAACATCTACTCTATTTTCAATACGCCAATCTCTTGGTATATATATTTCTACTCCTGAAAATGATACATCTAAGTTAACAGTAGCAGTATCTCCTTTAATTTGTGCATTATCGAAATATACTTCAGTTGCTCCAAAACTACAAGATATATTAGCTGTTTCTAATTCTTTAGTATTTATATATTTAGCACTTGCGCCAAATGACACATGAACATCAATAATACCTTCATTTAATTCTTCTTTAGTAAATTCATGTTTATGACATTTTTCAATATGATTATGAAATCTACTACCAAATATAATAGATAAACCAATACTTCCAAATAAAGCTGCTAATAAAACAGGCCATGGTGTAATATCAGTTATACCTAATTGTTTTGAATAAATGATAAGAATAAACGCTATTGAAAATAATATTCCAGTAAAAGATACATATCTAATACTTTTAATTAAAATAGCTACTATTCCTATAGTTAATATTAAACTTATAAGATTTATTCCTT
>DAOPJC010000088.1:0-4107 GCA_035399485.1 Bacilli bacterium | reverse complement strand
TATGTAATAACACTTAATTGAATGTTTTTTTAAGAAATAGCTTATTATATTAGATAGTATTACAATTCCTAATAGTATACCTAATATATATATTATTAAGAAGTTTAAAACTGGTGTAGAAAATATATTTAATATATTTTCATATACACCTAACATCATCATTACTGCTGTTCCACTTATACCAGGTATTATCATTGTAACAGCGTCTAATAATCCAAGTAACAAGACACTTATATAATTTAATTCTATACTAATTCTATAATTTTTAGTGACTATATCTAATATGAAAAAGAAAACAAATGGCAATGATAATAATAAAACATTAAATTTATTTAATTCTCTTTTTGTTACTTTAATTAAGGCTGGTATTCCACCTATTATCAAACCTATAAATAAAAACATTGTTGGTAAATAAAAGTTATTTAAATAATATACTATTAATCTACTAATAAATATTACAGAGAATAATATACCTAAACCAACTTTGAATAAGTATTTTGTACTCTCTTTAAAATCTTTGAAGATATTGGAAAATGAATTTAATAATTTTTCATATATACCTAAAGAAATTGCTAACATACTACCACTAACTCCTGGAATTATTTTACCTATTCCTATTATTATTCCTTTAAAAAATAATTTAATTGTCTCCATATGGTTTGTCCCCCATTACATTATATTTACAATTTTTACTATTATTCTAAATAAATATATATCTTGCTAAAATATTACTTTGATGTTATACTACTATTAGGTGATTTTATGAAAAAAAATAAAGAGGAAGCAATTAATTTAATTACTAAAAAGGTTAAAAATGAGACTTATCTTACTTATGATGAGATTTCTTTAATAACTGGTTACCATACTAAGTATTTATTTAAGTTAAAAAATGAAATATTAAATGGTACAGTAAAATTAGAACACGGAAATAAAAATAAAACTCCTCATAATGCTATGAGCGATGAAGAAAAAGAAAAAATTAGACAATTATATTCTAGATCTTCAGCTAGTATAAGAAAGTTTTGTAAGTTCTATGGTAAACATAGTTATTCATGTATTTATAATATTGTTCATGACATAAAAAAATAAATTGTATAGACAATTTATATATGTTATAATTCGTAATGGAAATGGTGATTAAATGAAAAAAAATTCTTTTATAAAAGATTCTTTTATATCAATAGCGGGTGTTGTTGCCTGTAAGATTATTGGACTATTATATGTAGTTCCTTTTTATGCAATGATATCTACTACTGGTGGTGCTTTATATAGTTATGCATATTCTATATATGCATTATTCTTAAGTTTATCTACTAGTGGTATTCCTACCGCTATGAGTAAAATAATAAGTGAATATGATGCTCTAGGTTATCAAAAAACTAAAGTTAGAGTATTTAAAATAGGTTTATTTATTATTGTTAGTCTCGGTATTCTTGCTTTTATACTAATGATGATATTTGCTGAGCCTTTAGCTTATATGTTAATTGGTAATATGAAGGGTGGTAATTCAGTAGAAGATATTGCTTTTGTAATAAGATTAATTTCTACTGCTTTATTAATTGTTCCTTTATTAAGTGTAACTAAAGGATATTTCCAAGGACAAAAACTATTTAAGGAAGCATCATTGGCTAATGTTATTGAACAAATAGCTCGTGTTATCTTCTTGTTAATTGGATGCTACTTATGTATTAAAGTATTTAATATTAATGAAAAATTTGCAATAGGTATTGCAGTATTCTCTGCTACTGTTGGTGCTTTAGTATCATATTTATATTTATACTTTAAAAAGAAAAAAGATAAAGAAGACTTTAGTGAAGAAAATATTATTGTTAAAGAAGAAGAAAAAATATTAGATCGTAAATATTTAGTTAAACAAATTATTAATTGTGCCGTTCCATTTATCATTATTGATTTATTAAAATCTGCTTATGGTATGGTAGATGCTTTAACGGTAATAAGAGGTATGACTTATTTAGGTTATGATGCTGCGGTTAGTGAACTTGCTCTTAGTACATTTGCAACATGGGGAGCTAAACTTGCTATGATAGTAATATCTATTTCAATGGGTCTTACAATAAGTTTAATTCCTAATATAGCAAGTGATAATATTAATAAAGATCATAAAAGTGTTAATCATAAAATTAATTTATCTATTATAGCTTTATTATTTATTACCTTACCTATGACTGTTGGTATTTCTTTCTTAGCAAGACCAATATGGGTATTATTCTATAGTTATAATGCAGTTAGTATTGATATATTTAGATTATTTATATTTACAGCTGGTTCATTTGCAATCTACTCTGTTATTATAAATATAGCCCAAACATTAAATCATACTAAACAAGTATTAATTACTTTAAGTTTAGCATTCACTCTTAATTTAATAGGTAATATACCATTTATGTTCCTATGTCATAAATTAGGAATTGCTGCTTATCAAGGTGCTAGTATATGTACTTTAATTACTGAATTAGGACCAGCTTTATATTTACTTCTATATTTAAAGAAAAAGCATAATCTTAAATTTGAAGAATTAAGAAGTAAAATAGGTAAAATCATTCTTTCGATTGGAGCTATGTTTATAGGTTTATATCTAGTATCATTATTCTATTCTATAGATTCAGTTTCAAGAATGGGCTCATTAATTGAAATATTTATATATATGATTATTGGTGTTGTTATTTATTTCTTCATTAGTTATAAAACAGGATTATTAAAAGATATATTTGGTGACAAATTAAAAAGATTCAAATTATAAAATTTGAATCTTTTTTTTTACCATTTATTATTCTTATACTTTTTATTATAGTTAATATCTCTCATAAATAACCATAATTTTCTTTTTAAATGTCTATCACCTTTATAATTAAGTGGTCTTACAAATTTATGTTGCTTAATAAGTTCATTAATTTCTTCTTTTAATTTATTATTTTCAACATATTTTCTTATAACACTTTTTGGTACAAAAGATAAAACCATTTTTTCTTTAATAAATTTGAATTTAATCTCTTTATTATAAATAATATCATCTACTAAATACTTAGCTAAATTATAGCCACATGCGGTTAAATAATAGCTACTTCTTGCTTGTCTTGGATTTATTTCAAATATTTTAAATTTATTGTCTCTTACATCATATTTTAAATCAAATTCAGCAAAACCTTGATAACCAATATCTTCCAAGAATTTAATTAATCTGTCTTTGATAATATCAGTATTATCAAATTCATTATATCCATTAACAAGAACTGTACAGTTACCTATTCCTGTAGGAGTATGTTCTTGTAATCCTATTTGGGCAAAAGACATTAATTTAGCTTTTTTATCTTTTCCTACATAGAATATAGAATCAAATAGCATACTATCATCCCCAGGTATAAATTCTTGCATAATTAAATTATCATCATATCCTGATTCTTCTATTTTCTTTACTATTTCTTTAATTTCTTCATTTGTATTTAATTTATATACCTTTGCTTGATTAGGAAATTCATGTTCATGATATTTTACTCCATCACCAGGTTTTAATATAATAGGAAAATTTAATTTTTTTAATTCTTTTAAATCTAATTTATCATTATTACATTTATATATATAAGTATTAGGAATATCTATATCATAATCTTTTACAAATTTATAAAAATTATCTTTTATTAATAAATTATTAATTATTTTTAAACTAGGATAATTAAATGTATAATACTTTTCTAGTTCTTTTCTATTTTCTACTATTAATCTTACATATGTATCATTAGATCCTATAAGTACGATTTTACTTTTCTTATTCTCTTCACCATATTTGTTTAAGGCTTTTAAAAAAGTTTTTTTATCCCATAGATCTTCATATAATTCATAAGTTAGTATATTACTCATACTAGTAAAATTCATAGCTGTTTTACCTATTAAATGAGCTTTAATTCCATATTCTTCATGAAAATTTCTAGACATATAATAAGCATTTATATCTGTACCAAGTATTACTACTTTAAAATCATTTTTTTTCATATTTCACCTTAATCTATTTTTTTATCGATTTTACCATTTTTAATATAATATCTTGGTAATTTAGTATTTATTGAAGCCATTACTACATATGGAGTAATG
>DAOPJC010000087.1:0-4301 GCA_035399485.1 Bacilli bacterium | reverse complement strand
TTAATACTTTTACTTGGTTATTCAACATTCTTAACAATTTGGTGTATTTTCCCATTACCAAAGATAATTTCTAAATTAACATTACTTACTATGTCAACAGGTGATAGAGCACAATTAATAATAGGTTATACAAATATTTTCTTATTAATTTATATTATGAGTAAATATGAAGTAACAAAACCTTTAAAAGATAGTAGTATTAAAAAAATAGTTTTATTAATAATTTCTATTTTAATAACATTTATAGTTTTATTATTATCATATAAAACTATAAATACTATGTTCCCAAATTGTATTAGTAGTAAAATGAATATTATTTCACTAATATTATTTATTCCAATATTCTATTTTATTATTAATAATAAAAAGAAAACTAATTTAATATTATTTGGATTATTAATGTTTGTAAATATTGTAGGTTCAATCACAATACATCCAATTAATAAAGGATTAAATGTAATATATAAAAAACCATTTGCTAAAGAAATTCAAAAAATAGTTAAAGAAGATAGCAATAGTAAATTCTTAACTGTTGATGGTGGCGTTATAGTACAAAATTATGTACTTGCTAATGGTGGTAAATCTATTAATAGTACTAATTATGTTCCTAATTTAGATTTATGGCATAAATTAGATCCAAAAGAAAAATATAATAATATCTATAATAGATATTCTCATGTTGCTGTTGAATTAACAGATAAAGATACTAGTTTTGAGTTATTACAAATGGATGCAATTAAGGTTAATTTAAATTATAATGATATTTGTAAAACTGATGCTGATTATTTAGTAGTAACTAAAGAATTAGAACAAAAAGATGAATATTATAAAGAATATTATCATGAGAGTAATATGTTTATTTATAAAACAACTTGTGAATAAATAATAGGAGGAAGTATGAAAAAAAACATATTTGTAATAGGAAGCCAAGGCTATAATAAAAATTATGGTGGTTGGGAAACATTTGTTAAAAACTTTGCTAATATCTATGATAAAAAGAAAGCTAATATTTATGTAAGTGAAATTTCTTTTGATAAAGAAGTAAAAGAATATAAGAAAAATAACATTAATTGTCTACCTGTTTTTACTAAAAAAATGGGTAGTGCAACTATGATGTTATATTCAATAAAATCTTTATATTATGTAAAAAAGTATATTAAAAAGAATAATATTAATAACGCTATTATTTATATATTAGGATTAAAATTAGGACCATTTTTGCATTTTGAAAAGAAATATTTTACTAAGCATGGAATAAAAATATATGTTAATCCAGATGGGCTAGAATGGAAAAGATCTAAATGGAGTAAACCTATTAAGAAATACTTCTTATATGCTGAAAGAACAATGTTAAAACATTGTGATGGTATAGTATGTGATTCTATGGGTATTAAAACATATTTAGAAGAGGCTTATCCTAATAATAAAGTAGATAAAACTTTTATTGCTTATGGAACTAAGAAGATTAATTTAGATGACGTTAATGAAAAAGATATTCTTAAAGAATATGATTTAAAGAAAAATAATTATTGTTTAGTAGTTGGTAGATGTGTACCTGAAAATAATTTTGAATTAATGATAAAAGAATTTATGAAATCAAAAATTGATAAAGAATTAGTTATTATTTCAAATATTGAAGGATGTCCTTATTATGATGAATTAAAAGAAATTACTAATTGTGATAAAGATAAAAGAATTAGAATCTTAAAAGGAATTTATGATGAAATTAAATTAAGTACAATTAGAAAAAATGCTTTTTTATATCTTCATGGACATTCAGTAGGTGGAACTAATCCTTCATTATTAGAAGCATTAAGTTTAACTAATTTAAATGTTTTATATGATGTAAATTTTAATCATCAAGTAGGTTTAGATAGTTGTTTATATTTTAATGATAAGAATAATAATCTAAAGAAATTATTAGATGATGAAGAACATTTAAAAAGTATTCAAAAAAAATATGGAACACTAGCAAAACAAAGAATAGAAGAAGAATATACTTGGAAACATATAATGGATAAATATGAAAAACTATTTGGAGATGATAAAAATGTTTAAAAAAATAACATCAAAATTTGAAAAAGTATTTAGATTAATTAAAAAATCTATATACTTTGCTTGGTATAGACATCATTTCTTAATACCTCCAAAAGCTTTAAAGAAGTATATTAAATCTTTCTTTGTCGTACTTAAAAGAAATAATGGTAATATGTCTAATTTATTTGTTAATCAAAAAGCATATTTAAAATGGATAGAAGAAAATGAAATAGATTTTGAACATAAAGAATTTAAATATAATCCATTAATATCTGTAGTAATACCTACTTATAATGTAAGTAGAAAATTATTAAGTGAATGTTTAGATAGTATTTTAAATCAAACATATACTAATTTTGAAATATGTATTGCTGATGATAATTCACCTAATGAAGAAACAAAGAATACTTTAAAAGAATATAGTGATAAATATAAAAATATTAAAGTAGTATATCGTAAAGAAAATGGTATGATTTCAAAAGCAACTAATTCAGCATTAGAACTTGCTAGTGGAGAATTCATTATGCTTGTCGATAATGATGATACTTTAAATAAAGATGCTATGTATTATATGGTAGAAGCTTTAAATGAAAATAAAAAATTAGATTTTATTTATTCTGATGAAGATAAATTAGATTACAACGGTAAAAGAATGGAACCTAACTTCAAACCAGATTATTCACCAGATACATTCATGGCAGTTAATTATATATGTCATTTAACTATGATAAGAAAAACACTTGTTGATAAAGTTAAAGGCTTTAGAAGTGAATATGATGGTTCTCAAGACTATGATTTATTCTTAAGAGTATTAGAATTAACAAATAATATATATCACATTCCTAGAATTTTATATCATTGGCGAATGAGTGCAACTTCTACAGCGGCATATATGGGTAATAAAGATTACACTAATGATGCTTCAATAAAAGCTTTAGAAGATGCTTTAAGAAGAAGAAAAATAAAAGGAAGAGTATATCATAATCCTAATGTAACAACATATTTAATTGATTATGAACATGATAATCCTTTAGTATCAATAGTAATTCCTACTAGAAATTATGGAACTACTGTTAAGAAATGTGTTGATTCATTATATGAAAAATGTACTTATAAGAATTTTGAAATAATTTTAGTAGATAATCAAAGCGATGATAAAAAATCATTAGAAATATTTGATAATTATCAAAGAGAACATAAAAATTTTAAAATAGTTAAAGCAAATTGTGAATTTAATTATTCACATATAAATAATTTAGGAGTTAAAGCTGCTAAAGGAGAGTATATTTTATTATTAAATAATGATACTGAAGTAATTGATGGTGACTTTTTAGATAAAATGGTAGGATATGCGATTCAAAAACATGTTGGAGCAGTTGGAATTAAATTGTTATACCCAGATAATAAAGTTCAACATGCTGGCGTTGTACTTGGCTATGGTGGAGTTGCAGGTCATGTTTATGTAGCATCAGATAAAAATGATTGTGGACTAATGGGTAGACTTGCTATGCCATACAATTACAGTGCTGTAACTGCAGCATGCTTATTAGTTTCAAAAAAGAAATTCAATAAAGTTGATGGCTTAGATGAGAATCTAACAGTTGCTTTAAATGATGCTGATTTAAATTTAAAACTATTAGAAAAAGGATATTATAATGTTTTATTACCACAAATTGTTATGTATCATCATGAATCTAAATCAAGAGGTTATGAAGTAACTAAAGAAAAAGATGAAAGATTTAAAAAAGAGCAACAATATATGATTAATAAATGGGGTAAAACTTTAGATAGAGATCGATTCTTCAGTGATAAAAATTTCTAATTAAAAAAGTCTAATAATTGTATTAGGCTTTTTTTTATGTTATAATTTTACATATGATAGGTGATCTAAATGAGAAAGAATAAAAAAGAGAAGAATGTTGAAAAACAAGTAAAATATTTGTTTGTAATATTGATATTATTGATATCAATTAGTTTTGCATTAGAATATCTTTTAGATAAAAAAATATCTAAAGAAAAAGAATTACAAAGACAACAAACTATATATACACAAATAAAAGAAAAATTTAATATATATGTAAAAACTAATAAAAATATCGATATATATAAATTAGAAAAAGATAAGTATACTAAAGCTGGAACTATTTCTAAAGATACTGAATTATCTTTAGAAAAAAAAGAAATTAAGAATTATAAAGATACTTATTTTAAATTAGCTAATATTGATTATTATGTTAATTATAAAGCTGTTGATAAGATAGATA
>DAOPJC010000086.1:0-4324 GCA_035399485.1 Bacilli bacterium | reverse complement strand
TGTTAATAGTGTAGATGGAAATGCTTCAGGAGCAGGTTATAGAACTTATAGTGTTAAACTAATAGGTAAAACTGGTACAGCTCAAATTGCGTCTACTCATGGTGGATATTTAACAGGAATAAATGATTATATATATTCATTTGCTGGAATGTTTCCAAGTAGTAATCCAGAAATTATAGTATATGCTGCTATTCAAAGACCAGCTTATAGTGGTTATGCTGCATTGTCAAAGGCAGTAAAAGAAGTTGTTAATAATATCGCTAAATATAAAAATATGGATGGTGCTATTACTAATGATTCTTCAGTAAAGACATTTGAAGTAGGCTCATATTATAGTAAAGATACTCAAACTGTAGTTGAACAATTACAAGCAAATAGTATAAATCCAGTTGTAATAGGAAATGGTACAAAAATAATAAAACAATATCCTAGTAATAAAACAAAGATATTGTCTAATGATAAAGTATTATTAATTACCAATGATTCTAATGTTACTATTCCTGATTTAACAGGATGGTCAAAAAAAGATGTTCAAAATATATTACAAATGATTAATGTAAAATATGAGTTTGAAGGTACAGGTTATGCTAATGCACAAAGTATTCCACCTGGTACCGCAGTTACAGATGATTTATCTATAAAAGTTATTTTTAGTGATAAGTATAATTTAGATGAAGTAAACTAATAAAGAAGTAAATTTTTACTTATTTATTTTTTATACTATATATGCTATAATTATAATGGAAGTATTATAGGTGATAGGATATGAAAACATTTTTAATAATATTGATAATATTTATTACTCTTGTATGCGTAATTGCGTATATAGTAAAAAGAAAAATATCATTATTTGTTCAAAAATATTTTGGAACATCTGATTTAAAAAAAGCTATTGAATTAAGTGAAATAGAAAATCAAAATACTCCTAAATCACTTTCAGGAATGGAAAATGTAAGTTTACCATTAGTTGAGAGAGATTTTCCTACTTTAAACATTAATGAATTAAAAAGTAGAGCTGAATCTAGCATAATTAATTATTTGAATATGTTAGAAAAAAAAGAATATAGTAATATAGAATATGCAAGTGAAAATGTAAAAAATTATATTATTAGTCAAATAAATGATTTAAGTGAAACTGATAATGTAAAATATGATTCAATTAATATTCATCGTACTATATTACAAAAATATGAAAAAAAAGATAATATAGCTACTTTATATTTTCAAACAGGTTTAGAGTACATGTGCAATAAAAATGGTGGGAAAATTAAAAAAGTTCAAGATAGATTTGAAACTGAATTCATTTATATAATAGATGCTGATAAAGTAAATATTAAAACTAAAGGAATTGGTTTGAATTGTCCTAATTGTGGTGCTCCTATTAAGAATATAGGAAATAAGTGCTGTGATTATTGTGGTTCCGGTGTGGTTGACATTGTCAAACGTACATGGTATCTTAATAATATAAGAAATAATTAGAAAGAGGTAGAATATGGGATTAATTAAAGCTTCACTAGATGCCGTATCAAGCGGATTTGGTGATCAATTTAAAGAGTTTATTACTTGCCCAACAATTGAGCAAAATGTTTTAATTCAACGTGGTGTTGTATCACATGGTAAAGGAAATAGTAATCCAACTGAAGGAGTTATTTCAAATGGTAGTGCAATTGCAGTTCCACAAGGAATGGCTATGATGATTATTGATAATGGTGCTATTAAAGAATTTACTGCAGAACCAGGAACATATAATTTTGATACAAGTAGTGAACCATCAATCTTTACAGGTGGATTAGGAAAAGGTATTATTGATACTATCAAAACAATTGGTAGTCGTATTACTTTTGGTGGTCAAGCTGCTAAAGATCAAAGAGTTTACTATGTAAACTTACTAAAAATACCAAATAATAGATTTGGTTCTCCACAACCTAAGAAAATTACTGATGATAAATATGGTATGTTAGAAGTAACTTTCAATGGAGAATATGTTTTCCAAGTAGTAGATCCAGCATTATTAGTTAATGCAGTAGTTGGAGGAAATCCAAAAGATACTATTACTTATGATGAAATAATTGGAGATCAATTAAGAAGTAAATTTATTGAAAAATTAACTTATGCTATTACAGTAGTAATGAGAAAAAATAGAATACCATTTGGTGATATTGGTATGTATGGTACTGATATTTCTTCTGAAATGAATACAAGTTTAAATGATTCATGGAGAGGACAATATGGTCTTGAAATTACAGATGTAGCTATTAAAGATATTAACTTAACTGATGAATCAATGGCTAGAGTTAGTAAAATTGATGATGCTACAATCTTCTCAAATCCAAATTTACAATCTGGCTTAATGGCAAGTGCAAGTGCAGATGCTATGAAAGCTGCTGCTTCTAATGAATCAGGAGCAATGATGGGATTCATGGGAATGGGAATGGCTCAAAATACAGGTGCAACTATGATGGGAGCAGTTAATCAAAATGTTGCTGCTGCACAACCAGCACAACCTGCAGAACCAGCTGCTATGCCAGAACCAGGAACTATCTTCGCAAAACCAGAAGTAAAAGAAGAACAACCAACAGAACCAGCTGCAGCTGCAGCAATCGCTTTCTGTCCAAATTGTGGAGAAAAAGCTGTAGGTAAATTCTGTACACGTTGTGGTTCAAAAATATCTGAATAATTAAAAGTGAACAAATAGTTCACTTTTTTCTTTCATTTTTTTAATAAAAATTATATAATAAAAGCAAATTTAAAAAGGTGATAAATATGAATAAAAAAGAAATAATGTTATTAGATTTTGGAAATGTATTAGCAACTCATAGAATGGAATCTTGGTTTATTACTCCTAATTTTTGGAATATTATTGATAAAGACCAAATTGATTTAGAAAAGTTTTATCAAGCTATGAAAAAATATAATTATTATTTAAGTCTAAGAATGACTAATGAACAAGAGGAATTTAAATGTTTTTCTAAATTTTATGCTTCAGTATTTGAAGAAATAAACTATTATATAACACTAAGACAATTAGTTGCTATTACATCAGATTGGACATTCAATGATGATAAATTTTTATTTTATGATAATATAAAAAAAGAATTACAACATTTATGTGAACGTTATAGATTAATATTATTATCAGATAATTGGCCATCAGCTGAAAGAATTATGAAAAACTATGATATATATAATAAATTTATTAAAATATATATATCATCAGTATATGGATGCGAAAAGAGAGATGGAAAATTCTTTGATTTTCCAATTAATGAATATGATTTAAAGGGAAATATATTTGTTGATGATAATATTAATAATTTAGAAATAGCACGTGAAAAAGGGTTAGAACCAGTATTAATGGATAGAACTGAAAGAAATAAAGATGCAAAAGTAAAAAGAATTACAAGTCTATTTGATTTATAGTTCTTTTTTTGATATTATTAATGAAGGTGATAGTATGTACACATTACAGAATTATATATTAATATTCTTTATAGTATCAATTATAGGTTGGTTAATGGAAACTTTATTAAACTATATTGAAACAAAAAAAATAGTTGATAGAGGCTTTTTATTAGGACCATACTGTCCAATCTATGGAACAGGAGTATTAATAATAATATTATTTTTATCAAAATATGAAAATGATTTAATAGTATTATATATAATGTCTACTTTAATGTGTTCAGTACTAGAATATGTAACAAGTTATGCAATGGAAAAAATGTTTAATGCTAGATGGTGGGATTATTCACAAATAAAATATAATTTAAATGGAAGAATATGTTTAACTAATTCTTTATTATTTGGTTTAGGTGGTTTATTAGTAGTAATATTTATTGCACCTTTCTTAGTACATATGATTAATTATATTCCAGTAAAAACACAAAATATAGTGGCAAATATATTATTGATAATATATTTGATAGATAATATTATTTCTTTTGGAGTAGTATTAAGATTCAGAAAATTAAATTATAAATTTAAAGAGAAAAAAGATAATACAGAAGAAATTTCTGTAATGATAAAACATAAAATAGAAAGTTCATTCTTTATTAAGAAAATTATGAAAGCTTATCCTAGTATTAAAAATAAATTTAATGAAATAATGAATGAATTAAATAAAAAAATTGATGATATAGATATCATGAAGAAACATAAGAAAAAGGGGAAATAGTATATGATTGCAAATTTTGGTGGTTTAGGTCTTTCTTTATCTGCAGGTATAATTATTTTATTTGTATTTATTGTAGTAGCTTTTTTTAATACAATATTTAGTTTACCTTTTATAGGATTTATCTTTTCATTAATATCATATTTTGTATAT
>DAOPJC010000085.1:0-4413 GCA_035399485.1 Bacilli bacterium | reverse complement strand
TATTTTCTTCTGTAACAGTCGCAAATGATTGCATAACATCTATTTCACTAATTACTTTAGATATATCTTGTAATTTAGGAATATATTCTTTAATTTTATCTCTAATACCAGAGAATAATTCATATTCTAAATCAATTATTTTTTCTTCAGCATTTAATATTAATGCTTCTTTTTCTTTTAAAATAGGACTTATATATCTTTCACAATTTGCTAAAGTTTGTTTACGATCATAACCATATTCATCCTTAACTAAATTAGTTTGTCCTTTAGATACTTCTATATAATATCCAAATACACGATTATAACCTACTTTTAAAGTTTTAATACCTGTTCTTTCTCTTTCTTCAGTTTCAAAACGAGCTACAAAGTCTTTTCCACCCTTACGTAAATCTTTAAGTTCATCTAATTCATTATTATATCCTTCTTTAATTAAATAACCTTCTTTTAAGGATATAGGAGGATTTTCATAAATACTATCATCAAGTAGTTTATATAATTCTTTTAAAGTATCAATATTTTTATAAAAATTAATCTTTGTTAGTATTTCTTTTATATTAGGTAATACTTTTAAACTAGTTTTTAATTGTAATAAATCTCTAGCATTAGCACTACCAAAAGCAATTCTACCAGATAATCTTTCTAAATCATAAACTTCATATAAATAGTTTTGTAATTCTTCTTTAAGAATAAATTCTTTTAATAATGTTTCTACTACATCATATCTTTTTTCAATAGTATTTTTATCTATTAATGGATTTTCAATATATGTTTTAAGCATACGTGAACCCATAGCTGTTTTAGTTTTATCAAGTAACCAAATTAAAGAATTATTTCGATCATGTAATCTTAATGTTTCAGTTAATTCTAAATTTCTTTTAGTATGAATATCCATCTTTAAATAGTTTTTATTTTCTTTTACAATTGCTTCTTGTAAATGTGATAAATTTCTTTTTTGAGTATTATTAATATAAGTAAGTAAATATTTTAATGTTTCAATTAATCTAACATCACCAATATTTTCGTATATGTATTCATATTCTTTTAAACTATCTATTTCATCTGTAACTGTTGTAGTAATCTTAAATTGATTTTTAAGTAAACTTAAAACACTCTTATCTACTTTACTTGTAAGTATTACTTCTTTAATACCAATACTAACTATTTCACTAACTAATTTAGATACATTATGTTCTTCTAATGTTACATATATATCACCTGTTGAAATATCAGTATAAGCAAGTACATAGGCATGAGAAAAATCTATGATAGCTCCAATATAGTTATATTCATGTTCATTTAATGTTTCATCATTAATAGTACCAATACTTACTATTCTTGTTAAATCACGTTTTACTAATCCTTTAGTAAAGCGTGGATCTTCCATTTGCTCACAAATACCGACTTTATAACCTTTTTCAATTAATTTTTCAATATATATATTAGCAGCATGATAAGGAATACCACACATAGGTACTCTTTCTTCAAGACCACATTGTTTACCTGTTAAAGTAAGTTCAAGTTCACGAGATACATTAATTGCATCTTCAAAAAACATCTCATAAAAATCACCTAATCTAAAGAATATTATTATATCTTTATTAGCAAGTTTTATATCAATGTATTGTTTCATCATTGGAGTGACTTTTTTCATATCAACTTCATTTATTTTCATGCTTATCACCTAGATACATTTTATCATTATTTGACAAAAAAAACCATATATTATGGTTTATTTTCTATTTCTTAAATATTCAATTGCGTCATCAAATGTTTTTATACTAACAACTTCAATATCAAGTTTTCTTTCTTTCTTAATTTTCATAGCTTCGTTATAATTATCACCACTTGGTACTAAGAATACTTTAGCTTTTTTCTTTACTGCCCCAAGTATTTTATATTTAACACCACTTATTTCTCCAACAGTGCCATCTAATTCAATAGTACCTGTACCAGAAATAATATCACCATCTGTTAAATCTTCTTTTATTAAATCATTATAAATAGTTAAAGCCGTCATTAATCCACCTGATGGACCTGATTCATTGTCATCAAATGATAATTTAACTTTAGGATTAGTATCAATAACTTTACTATCAATTATTCCTATACCAATAACTACTCTATCATCAGATTTTTTTAATGTAGCCTCTATTTTTAATTCTTTTTTCTTTCTTAAAACACTAATATTTATTTTATCATTTTCATTTTTAGTATTAAGATAATTTCTTAAATCAACTGAATTATTTATCTTAACCCCATCAATACTAATTATTTTGTCAGCTATTTTTAAATTAGTTTCAGCTTCTTTAAATACTAATCCTACTAATAATTCTTCTTCTTTTGTAGAAACTTCTTTATTAGCTTTATTATAAGCATTAATAATTGCGTTATTACAAGTTTCTTTTAATAATAATTTTTGATAATTATATATATCTTCAACACTCATAGAATCATAAGTTAATTCTTCTTCTTTAATAATATCCCAATCATCTAAAATTAATGAAGCTAAATAAGTAATAGGAGTAGCGTGTATTTCTGTTACATATGTCATATTAAAACTACCCTTTGTATCATATGATTCTTTAATACTAACTCTTTTATCTGTATTAATTAAACCACCAGGTATATCAATATAAAAAGGTAGTTTATAAGTAAATAAAAAGATTGTTAGAAAAAATACTATTAATTGTATTTTATTTTTCTTTATAAATTTTTTAAATTTGTCATATATTTTATTAAGCATATATCCTCCTTAGGTGAAATTATGAAAAAAAGAATACTTAATACTTCCCTTATAATTATATTAATGCTAATGTGTTATGAATTATTAATAAAATCAAGTGAAATAAAAACTTCTATTTTGCTTTCTTTTGATTTATGGAAAAATAATCTTTTTCCATATCTTTTTCCATTTTTTATTATATCAGATTTATTAATAAATCTAAACTTTATTTATTATTTAAATAAATATTTAAAAAATATTATGTATAAGTTATTTAGAATCAATTGTTATTCATCATTTGTCTTTTTTATGAGTATCATTTCTGGTATACCTTCTAATGCTAAATATATTAATACTCTAATAAAAAATAGACAAATGACTAGTAAAGACGCTAATAAAATAATTCTATTTACCCATTTTTGTAATCCACTATTTATATTAGGTTTTATAGGAAGTATTTTAAATAAAAAAATAAGTATTATGATTTTATTTAGTCATTATATTACCAATATTATTATCGGTTTATTTACTAGAAATTATAATAAAAATGATTTAGTCAAATTTAACATTAATAAAACTACTAATAATCCATTAAAGATAATTAGTAGTTCAATTATAAATAGTATTAATACTTTATTACTTATTTTAGGTGTTATTTCATTTTTTTCTATAGTAACAACTATTATTAATAATAATATTTCATCACCATTAATTAAAGCTATTATATGTAGTATATTCGAAATAACTCAAGGTATTAATAATATAAATATTTTAAACATTTCATTAAAAATGAAAGCTATTATTATTACTTTTATTATCTCATTTGGTGGTTTAAGTAGTCATATGCAAGTAATGAGTATTTTAGAAGATAATAATATTAGTTATTTAAAGTATTTGATATCTAGAATAATACACGCTATATTGGCGAGTATTATCTTATATTTTTTAATTTAACGCTATTAAAGTTATTCTTGCATAGCCATTACCTTTATGGCCAACTTCATAACCTGTTGAAGCAGTGTTAGAAAAGCTTTCAGTTCCAGAAGATGTAGTACAATTTGAACCACTACAGTATCCAGAGCCTCCGCCTCCGCCACCATAGCGAGAGCCTCCGCCTCCGCCGTAGTAGCCGCCTCCGCCGCCACCACCAGCACTTTTTGATGTTGAAGTTTCATATGTACTACCTGTTCCACCGATACCTAATGTACCAGCAGTAGCATTTATACTAGTATTTGTAGTATATGTACCACCTGCTCCACCAGCAGATTGTGTACCTGCACCACCTATATAACTTGGTGCTGAACATGTACCAATTGTACCAGCTGTTCCACCACCTGCTCCACCATTACAAGTAGCAACGGAGTCGTTTTTACTTCCGCCTCCGCCACCACCACCGGCGACTAAAATTCTATTTACTAATTCAGAACCATCTATTCTAATATCTGTTGCTCCACCACCAGAAGAAGATAAATATTGTTTACTAAAGCCTGTTGCTCCACCACCATTATATCCTCCTGGAGCAGATAAACCAAGTTCTGCGGTTGTCCCTTGACCACCAACATAAATATTTAATTGTTGCTCTAATTGTAGATCAAATTCACCAACAGTATATCCACCTCTACCGCTCATGGCTGATGTTCCACCACCAGATGCTCCCCATAATTCAATTTTATATTTTCCATTTACAGGAA
>DAOPJC010000084.1:0-4626 GCA_035399485.1 Bacilli bacterium | reverse complement strand
AAGTATTTTTTATCATTGAACCTGCTTGTGAATATGTATTAGCATTATTATCAAAACCGGTCCATATTCCCATAACTAAATCTTTATTATAACCAAATATAAGATTATCGGTATCTGTAGTTCCAGTTTTAATAGAATATTTATGTGTTACTTTAGAAGCAATATTTATACAAGTAGGATAGTTATAATCGATAAAAGTAGTGTTATAACAATTAGTTAATAATTCATTAATAATATATAAGGAACTTTTATTTAAAACATTTTCATCTTTATATTTATATTCATATAAAACTTTATCATTATTATCAGTAACTTTTTCAATTAAATGAGGCGTTATTTTATTTCCATAACTAGCTAAAGTAGAATATGCTTTAATCATTTGATACATAGTTAATTCAGCAGTACCTAAAGCAAGTGATGGATTAGCTTTTAATTCATCATCTATTCCTACACGATGTAGAATATTTACTAAATTATCTTCGCCTAAAAATAAATTAGTTTTAACTGCATATATATTATCAGAATATGCTAATGCGGCAGCCATACTAATTTCCTTATCACCATACACATCACCATAATTTTTTGGACTATATGTTTGATTATTAGATAATATAAAAGTGGTTTTAGAACTACTGAAAGTTGTTGATGCTGTAAAACCATTTTCTAATGCAGAGTAATATAAAAATGGTTTTAATGAAGAACCAACTTGCCTTTTTGCTTTAGTTGCACGATTATATTGACTCTTTGAATAATCTCTTCCACCTATTAAACTAACAATTTTTCCTGTAGTAGGCTCTGCAATTATACTAGATACTTGTAAATTTTCATCAGTCATATTTTTATTGAAATTCTTTTCTAATTCTAATTGTAATGATGTATTTAAATTAGTATATATTTTTAATCCTCCTGTTTCAATTAATGAATCAGGAATACTATCAATATTTTCTAATTCATCCATAACTGCATCTTGATAATACATTATAGTACTAGATTCATTTTTTCTAGATTTACCTATATAAGTTAATTCTTCTTCATAAGATTTTTTTAATTCTTCTTCAGTAATATATTTGTTTTTTACCATTGATTTTAATATTGTTAATTGTCTTTTCTTTGCATTTTCTAAATTAGTTATGGGAGAATAATTAGTAGGAGATTTAGGTATACCAGCAAGAATAGAAGCTTGAGCTAAAGATAGTTCACTAGCGCTAATACCAAAATAGTAGTAACTAGCATTTTCAATTCCAAATACACCACCATAATTAATAGTATTTAAGTAACCTTCTAGAATTTCATCTTTTGAATAAGTACTTTCTAATTTAATAGTTAACCAAGCCTCTTCAAATTTTCTTTTCCATGTTTTATCAAAATCTAAATATAAATTTTTTGCATATTGTTGTGATATAGTTGATGCACCTTGCATAGTTTTTCCATTCTTAGCATTAATAAATAATGCTTTTAGTATTCTTAAATAATCAAATCCAATATGTTTATAAAAGTTTTTATCTTCAATCGATAAAGTAGCATTAATTAAATGTTTAGATATTTTATCAATATTAATCCAATCTTCATTATGACCAGAGAATAATTCATTATTAGAATCATACATATAGTAATTGTTTGCCGACTTAATATTTAATTTATTTGTACTCTTTGCATATAGATATAAACTTAAATATATGATTATTAGTATTATAAGTAATATTAATAATATTTTAAATATTTTTTTTAATACTTTCATAATATCACCTCATAGTTATTAGTATTACTTAAAATACTTAAAATATAAGTGCATTTTAATAAAAGATATGTTATAATTACTTTCAGTTATATGGTGGTGATATTATGCCTAAAATTAATATTAAATCTTTACTTTATAATGTTACAGAAGATAAATATTTTCATAATGAAGTAATAGGTGAATTTAAAGATAATAATATATTATTTAATGATAATGAAGTAGCAGTAGAAATTATTTTTAATGATTTTGGTCTTTTATTAAAAAGAAAGTCAGAAGAATATGATATTTTATTACCATTTGATATAAATAGACTAACAAAGGGTAATTATTTAATTAATAAATTAGGTAATATAGAACTTAATGTAGAAACAAAAAAACTAGATATAAAAGATAATGTAATTGAAGTAGAATATAGATTAGTTTTTGATCAAAACAATATTCAAGAATTTAATTATAAAATTGAATATGAGGAGGTTTAATATGATAGAAGTATTAGAAAAAATTCTTAAAGAAGTATTTATAAAATTAAAATATGAAATAGATGATATAAAAGTTATTAAATCAGATAGACCTGATTTATGCGATTATCAATGTAATGATATATTTAGAATTAGTAAATTATTTCATAAGAATCCTATTGAAATAGGTGAAGAAGTAGTAAATGAAATTAAAAAAATTAGTGAATTTAATGAATATTTTAAAGAAGTAGAATTTGTAAAACCAGGGTTTATTAATATTAAAATAAGTAATAAATTAATAAATAAAAATATTAAAGCTATGGAGAAAGATATTTCTATTAATATAAAAAAAGATAGTAAAGAAACTTTTGTAATGGATTTTGGTGGAGCAAATGTTGCTAAACCATTACATGTAGGTCATATGCGTACTATTCTAGTAGGCGAAAGTGTAAGAAGAATATTAGAATTCATGGGACATAATGTTATAAGTGATGTACATTTAGGAGATTATGGCTTACAAATAGGTGAAGTAATATATGGAATATTAAGAGATAAATTAGATATTAATGATATAGATATTAAATATCTTGATAGAATATATCCAGAAATGAGCAAAATTTGTAAAGAAGATGAAGAAGTAAAAGAAGCTTGTGCTACAATTACTAAACAATTACAAGATGGAAATGCTGAATATAAAAAATTATGGAAAAAAATACTAGAAGTATCAATAAAAGATATTAAAAAGAATTATGATTACTTAGGAGCTAATTTTAATTATTGGTATGGAGAAAGTGATTCATATAACTATTTAGAAGAATTAGAAAATATTTTTGAAAATAAGAATTTATTAAAAGAAAGTGAAGGAGCTTTAGTTGTAGATGTAACTAATAGTGATGATAAAAAAGAATTACCACCATTATTATTTAAGAAAAGTAATGGAGCTTATTTATATGCTTCAACTGATTTAGCAACTATTCTTCAAAGAACAAAAGATTTTAATCCTGATCATATATTATATGTAGTTGATAATAGACAATCATTACATTTTGAACAAGTATTTAGAGCTGCTGCCAAGGCTGATATTATGACAAAAGAAAATTTAGAACATTTAGCTTATGGCACAGTTAATGGATTAGATGGTAAACCATATAAAACTAGAAATGGTGATAACCCAAAACTTGAAAATCTATTTGAAGATGCTAGAAACTTATTTATAAGTAAAAAAGAAACAAATAAAGATATGGTTATTAATGATGTAAATAAAATAGTTAATGCTATATTAAAATTTGCTGATTTAATGAATTGCCGTGAAAAAGATTACATATTTGATTTAAATAAATTCTCTGATGTATCTGGTAAAACAGGACCTTATATTTTATATACATATTTAAGAATAAATAAAATAATTAAAGATTATGATATTAATAATGAATTAACAGATAATATATATAATGAAGTAGATCGTAATTTACGTTTAAAACTATTAGATATGCCTTCATATATTGAATTAGCATATAAAAATAGAATGCCACATTTTGTTGCAGAATATGTCTATAATTTATGCGTGGAATGTAATGTTTTCTATCAAAATAATCATATTAATGGAATGGAAGATGAAATTAATAGAAATGATTATATAAGAGTATTAGCTTTAGCTAATAAAATAATAGAAAAAATGTTATATTTACTAGGTATAGAAATACCTACAAAAATGTAAAAAAAATTAATATGTATTTATTTTAAGATACTGCATAATATATAATTGAAAAAAAGTATTGACACATTTATAAAATGTGATAGAATTATAACTGGCGAATATGTAGGAGGATTTTTATGAAAATAAAAGATATGACTAAAGAAGAATTAGAATTACTTTCTAATTGCGATATTGCAGCCTTATTGCTTAAAGAGAATAAGAAACCAATGAATACACCAAAAATTTTCAGAAACATCTGTGATTTATTAGGATATTCTGATAGTGAGTATACAGATAAAATAGGTGAATTTTATACAGCTTTAACAACAGATAAAAGATTTATTCTTCTTGATACAGCAGAATGGGATTTAAGAGATAATCATTCTATTAAGATTAGTATTGATGATGAAGAAGAATCTGATTATGAAGAAGAAATTGAAGACGAGGAAGAAGAAATCGTTGAAGATGAAGAAGTAGAAGAAAAAGATGTTGAAGAACCTATTGATGATGAAGAACTTGATATTGATGACGATGATGATGAATTAGAAGATTTAGCAATCGTTGATGAAGAAGATATAGATGCATAATTTATATCTTTTTTTTGTGCCTATTGCCCATACACGTTATATAGTTATTCATACTATAAAATGGGAGGAATAATATGAACGATTTCAGAGATTATTATAATTATCAAAATAATAATTATAATCAACCTATATATAAACAAAACATTA
>DAOPJC010000083.1:0-4704 GCA_035399485.1 Bacilli bacterium | reverse complement strand
ATTTCAAATTTACAAATAAGAAATCTTTATGTTCAATATAATACATGGTATAATTATAATGAGGTGTTTACTATATGACAAAGATAATTTTAATGTTAATAAATGTGATTATGAGTCTTGCTATGATATTACTTTCTGGCAATTTTTATAATACAAATAATGATTTTTTAGGACTTCTATTTTTAATATTAGGAGGAATATTTTTAATAGGATATGAAGTAATATTAGGTTGTAATTTATATAAAAAATTAAATAAGAAAAATACTACTTTTATTAGTATAATGTCTTTAGTATTATTTACAATAATATATGTTTTGTACTATTGTATATTAAATAAATATATAAAATTAGATATTAGTATGTATAAGTTAATACTTAATATATTCTATATTAGTATATTTACTATAATAACTATATTTGGTTTAATATTCTATTATTGGAACCAAAATAAACTAAAGAAAAATATTATATATTATATTGCTATTTCAATAACAGTTTTATTAACTTTATTGTTAAGCAAAATGATATTTAAATTTTTACCAGCATATATACTAGGAATGATAAATTTTAGTTATATAGTAGATTTAATATTATTAAGTATATATGTGATAGTAACAGTAATGCACAAAATGATAATAATAAAGTAAGGTGATAATATGATAGAAAAACGTATTGATGAATTAATTACTATAATTAATAAAGCTTCTTATGAGTACTATGTTATGGATAATCCTACTTTAACAGATCAAGAATATGATGATTATTATAATGAATTATTAATGTTAGAAAATGATTATCCACAGTATAAAAGATTAGATTCACCAACAAGTAGGGTTGGTGGTGAAGTAGTTGAAAAATTTGAAAAAGTCGTTCATGAAAAACCAATGTTATCATTTGATGATATTTTTAATGAAGAAGAAATTATATCATTTGATGAACGTATTAAAAAAATATGTAAGGATGCAATTTATACAGTAGAACCTAAGATGGATGGATTATCTGGATCATTATTATATAGAAAAGGTTTACTTGTAAGAGCGGCTACTCGTGGTGATGGAGTGACTGGTGAAAATATTACGCATAATGTTAAAACTATTAAATCAGTACCATTAAAATTAACTAAGGATATCGATATCGAAGTTCGTGGTGAAATATACATGAGTAAAGATTCTTTTAATAGATGTAATATTGAAAAAGAAAAGAATCATGAAAACTTATTTGCTAATCCTAGAAATGCTGCTGCTGGATCAGTAAGACAATTAGATAGTAAAATTGCTGCTTCAAGGAATTTAGATTTTATGGCCTACTTTATACCAAATCCAGAAGAATATGGTTTAAAGACACAATCTGATTCTTTAAAATTCTTAAAAGAATTAGGTTTTGTTACTAATCATAAATTAAATACACTTGCTCATACACCAAAAGAAATATTAAAAGATATTGAAAAACTTGCTAGTATAAGAGATGATCTTCCTTATGAAATAGATGGTGTAGTATTAAAAGTAGATAGTCTTGATGATGAAAAAGAATTAGGATACACATCAAGAGTTCCTCGTTGGGGAATAGCGTATAAATTTCCAGCTAAAGAAGTATTAACTACTTTAACAGATATAAAATTTACTGTTGGTAGAACTGGGAAAATAACACCTAACGCTATATTTTCACCAGTACATGTTGCAGGATCATTAATATCAAAAGCAACTCTCCATAATGAGGATTATTGTATTTCAAAAGATGTAAGAGTTAATGATGTTGTTTCAATTAGAAAAGCTGGGGATGTTATACCTGAAGTTGTAGAAGTAAAACTTGAAAGAAGAAATAATTTAACACAACCATTTATAATGATAGATAAATGTCCAATGTGTGGAAGTAATCTTGTTAAAAAAGATGCCAACCATTATTGCCTAAATGAATTATGTCCAGCAAGAAAAATAGAGAGTTTAATACATTTTGCATCTAGGGACGCTATGAATATAATAGGTTTAGGAGATTCTATAATAGAGGATTTATTTAATATGAATTATATTAAAGATATTAGTGATTTCTATAATCTTTATGAACATAAGAATGAATTAAAACTATTGGAAGGCTATGGAGATAAATCAATTAGTAATTTAATTGATTCAATAGAAAAATCAAAAGAAAACAGTTTAGAAAGATTAATATTTGCTTTAGGAATAAGGCATGTTGGTAAGAAAACCGCAAGATTATTAGCGACTAAATATAAAAATATGGATAGTTTAATTAATTCTACATTTGATGAATTAAAAGTTATTAATGATATTGGTGAAATAATTGCGCAAAGTATAGTGGATTATTTTAATGTTGAAGATAATATAAAATTAATTAATAATTTAAAACTATTAGGATTAAATATGAATTATTTAGGAACTATTAACAATGATAATGATGAATTTAGCAATAAGACTTTTGTTTTAACTGGGTCATTAGAACAGTTTACTCGTGAAGAAGCAACTGAAAAAATAGAACAACTTGGTGGAAAAGTTAGTTCAAGTGTTAGTAAGAATACTACTGCTGTAATAGTAGGAGCTAATCCAGGAAGTAAATATGATAAAGCAAAAGAATTAAATATTCCTATATGGACTGAAGATGAATTAAAAGAAAAGCTTGGATAAGCTTTTTTTATGTAAAGTTAAAGTAATTTTAAATAATGTTTATAAATTAATTTTTTGTATATGTTATAATATAGATAGAATATGAAGGTGTAAATATGGAAAATACATGTTGGAAAGATTTTAATGGTAATGAATGGAAAAATAATATTAATGTAGAAGACTTTATTAAGAATAATTATACAGAATACTTAGGTGATAATAGTTTTTTAGAAGCTCCTACAATGAAAACTAAAGCTGTATGGGATGATTGTCAAAAACTATTAGATGAAGAGTTAAAAAAAGGTATTTTAGATGTTGAAGTAAATAAAGTATCTGGTATTAATAGTTACGATGCGGGATATATTAATAAAGATAATGAGGTAATAGTAGGACTCCAAACTGATAAACCACTTAAAAGAATAGTTAATCCTTATGGTGGAATGAGAATGGAAGAATCTTCTTTAGAAGCATATGGATATAAATTAAATAGTGATATTGAAAAGTATTTTAATCAATATAGAAAGACACATAATGATGGCGTCTTTGATGCATATACAGATGATATTAAAAAAGCAAGACATGTAGGACTTTTAACAGGACTTCCTGATGCATATGGACGTGGAAGAATAATTGGCGATTATAGAAGAATAGCTTTATATGGAATAGATTTTCTTATTGAAAAGAAAAAAGAAGATTTAAAGAATTTAGAAAATAAAGTATTAGATGAATATAATATTAGATTAAGAGAAGAAGTAAGTATGCAAATACGTGCTTTAGATGAAATAAAGGAAATGGCCTTATCATATGGCTTTGATATATCTAAACCAGCAAGTAATGCTAAAGAAGCAACTCAATTTTTATATTTTGGATATTTAGCAGGCGTAAAAGAAAATAATGGTGCTGCTATGAGTTTAGGTAGAACTTCTACCTTCTTAGATATATATTTTGAAAGAGATTTAAAAAATGGTTTAATTACTGAACAAGAAGCTCAAGAAATAATAGACCAATTTATTATTAAATTAAGATTAGTAAGACATTTAAGAACACCAGAGTATAATGAACTATTTGCTGGTGATCCAACTTGGGTTACTGAATCAATTGGTGGTATGTTAGATGATAATAAATCATTAGTTACTAAAAATAGTTTTAGATATTTACATACATTGACTAATTTAGGATCAGCTCCAGAACCTAATATGACAATATTATGGTCTGATAAATTGCCTTTAAATTTTAGAAAATATTGTTCAAAAATGTCTATTGATACAGATGCTATTCAATATGAAAGTGATGACTTAATGCGCAAAATTCATGGCTCAGATTATGCAATTGCTTGTTGTGTATCAGCAATGACTGTGGGAAAACAAATGCAATTCTTTGGAGCTAGATGTAATTTAGCTAAAGCATTATTATATTCAATCAATGGCGGAGTTGATGAAAAAAAAGGCGATTTAGTAGTTGAAGGATTTGAAGCAATTAAAGATGAAGTATTAGATTATGATAAGGTAATGAATTTATATGATAAAATGCTTGATAAAGTTGCTAAAACTTATGTTGATGCAATGAATATTATTCATTATATGCATGATAAATATGCTTATGAAGCAGGTCAAATGGCCTTACATGATACTGATCCGGAAAAGCTTATGGCTTTTGGTATTGCTGGCTTTTCGGTAGCGGTAGATTCCTTATCTGCAATTAAATATGCTAAAGTAAAACCAAAATATAATGAAAATGGTATTGCTATAGATTTTGAAATAGATGGTGATTATCCAAAATTTGGTAATGATGATGATAGAGTAGATGATATAGGAATTGATTTAGTAAAAAGATTTTATAATAAATTATGTAAGAATCCATTATATAAAAATGCTAAACATACTTTATCAATATTAACAATAACTTCAAATGTTGTATATGGTAAAAAAACTGGTTCAACGCCAGATGGAAGAAAAGATGGAGTACCATTTGCTCCAGGAGCAAACCCAATGCATGGTAGAGATAATAGTGGTGCATTAGCGAGCCTTAATTCAGTTGCTAAAATACCATATGAAAATGTTTGTGAAGATGGAATTTCAAATACATTTTC
>DAOPJC010000082.1:0-4741 GCA_035399485.1 Bacilli bacterium | reverse complement strand
TAAATTTACTTTAGGAGTGCAATGGCATCCAGAGAGTATGGTTGATTATGATGATAATGCTAAAAAATTGATTAAAACATTTATTGATAAGAGTAGAAGATAATTTTAATTATCTTCTTTTTAGTTTATAACAAATAAAAAAATTATTATCCCTCATATGATAAATAAAGAGGTGATAATATGAATTATATTAATCAACATGAGTTTTATTTAGAAACAAATGGAAAAATTATTGATATGGATGGATTATATGGTGGACAGTGTTGGGATTTATTTAGTTATTATACTAAAAAATTATGTGGAAAAATTTATTCTTGTATTGAAACTGGATATGTAATAGATTTATGGAATAAATTTTATGAATTAGGTTTAAATGAATATTTTGAAAAAGTAACTGATAATTATCAAGATGGTGATTGGATGATATGGAATGGACCTATAAGAATAACTAGTAAATCTCATATAGCGATGTTTAGAAAAGATAATGGCGATAATACTAATGTAATATTAACTCAAAATCCTAATGGTAATCCTAATTATACTCATCAAATGATTTATGACTATATAGGTGTAGTTGGTGCTTTAAGACCTAAAATATATATTGAAAATAAAGTTTTAGCTCCTAATCCAGTAGATGAGAATAATTTAGTTGATCAAGTATATGTTAGTACATCAGATACAGTATATTGTAGAACTAGTCCAGATGAAACAATTGATAATAAAGTAGAAGATAGTTTTACTAAAGAAGGTTATTACAATATATTAAGTGAAACTGATAGTAATAATTATCATTGGTATCAAATAGATATTGATAGATGGGTAGCAAGTATTCCAAATTATGTTACATATATACCTAAAGTATTAAAAAATGGACATAATTTTATAAAGAAAATAATAAACTATATTAGAAATATAATAATTAAATTAATTAAATTATATAAACAGTAATGAAAGGAAATTATGAGCTTAATTACATTAATATTAGGAATAATAGTACTTGTAAAAAGTGCTGATATTTTTGTTGTAAAGAGTAGTAATCTTGCTAAATGTTTAGGTATTAATTCTTTAATAATAGGATTAACTGTAGTAGCAATGGGGACAAGTGCTCCTGAAGCTAGTGTTAGTATAATTGCGGCTATTAAAAATAATAGTTCTATTTCTATTGGGAACATAGTTGGTTCTAATATATGCAATATGCTATTAGTATTAGGATTAAGTAGTATTTTTTCAAGTATTATAGTAAAAAAAGAAATACTTAAAAAAGATTATCTTTTATCTATTATGACATATATTATTTTATTACTGATTGCCTTATTTAATAATTATTTATTATTAAAACATGGAATATTATTATTAATATTCTTTGGATTATATATATATATAATATTAAAAAATGTAAAAAATAGTAAAGAAGAAAAAACTAAATTAAGAGTAGGTAATATTATAATGCTAGTGCTTAGTCTAATTGGAATAATACTTGGTGGTAATTTAATTGTTAATAGTGCTATTATAATAGCGCGAAAACTCTCAGTTAGTGAACATATTATTGCTTTAACAATAGTTGCAATTGGAACATCTTTACCAGAATTAGTAACATCAGTAGTAGCGGCCATTAAACATGAAAATGATATAGCTCTTGGTAATGTAATAGGCTCTAATATATTTAATATATTATTTATATTAGGTATTTCAGGAACAATAAACAATTTAGAATTAACTTATAATTCTTTAATGGATATTATTATTATGACAATAGTAGGAATATTAATATACATATATATGTTCATAAAAAGAAGACTAGATAAAAGAATTGGAATTATATTCTTATTAATTTATATAGGATATATTTATTATATAATCATAAGATAAATATTTTTGATTTAAAAAAATAAAAATGTTATAATTAATTGAAATTTAATATTTATGAACGAAACATGTAGTGTCTTTGCACGTAAATCTGATTACGGTACACAAGGGCTACATGTTTTTTTTGTTGTATTATAGAAAGGAGAAAATATGCCAAAAACTAAAACACAAAAATTTATATATGCTTTAATTACTGTGATAATTACAGTAAATTGTTTTGTTTGTTATTGTCTATCTATTGAAATGGGAGGTATGAGCATTGAGGTATTAAAAAATGCTTATTCTACATCTTTTTATATATGGCCAATACCAATAGTAGTAATAGAGTTTTTATTAGCTATGTTATGTGAAATATTTGTTGGAAGCCCATTATCTCTAAAGATGGCTTTTAAAATAGTAGATCCTAAAAAAGATAGTCCATTAATAATTGAAACTGCAATTATTTGTTGTACTGTATTAATAATGTGTCCTTTAATGAGCTTTTTAGCAACTATTTTATATCATGTTATTCCAACTGGCACAATAAGCATAAACTTTATATCACAATTCTTACAAACAGTTGTAATAAACTTTCCATTTGCATTATTATCACAATTATTTTTTATTCAACCTTTAGTAAGATTTATATTTAAAAAAATATATAAATAAAAAGAGATTTTCATCTCTTTTTTCTATATTCATATTACCACAAAACTACTTTTTTTTCAAGACTTGTAAATGCTTATTAATAGGTGTATTTAATATATGGAGGTAATTATGGAAAATAAAAATATGACAGCACTAATAAGTTGCTTTGCTAGAGCGTATCATAGTAATTATAAATTTAAAATATTTAATGATTCTTTAGCTCGTAAGATAATAACAGATGAGGAATATAATAATATATCAAAATATATGGTAGAGGGAATAGGATACTTTAATAAAAATATTAAAGGTACAAAAGAACAAATTCTAAGATATATTGTTGATAATAATTTATCACCATCAGTATTAGGAAGAAGTATTTATTGTGAAAAAATGTTAAAACAAGATATTAAATTAGGATTAAAACAATATTTAATATTTGCATCAGGTTATGATACTTATGCTTATCGAAATCAAAATAATATTAAAGTATTTGAAATAGATACTAAAGAAATGATTGCAGATAAATTGAAAAGATTAGAACTTGCTGATATAAGAAATGATAATGTAACTTATATTAAAACTGATTTAAGTAAAGATAATTTTATTAATGATATATTAGATAGTGATTTTGATAAGACTAAAAAGAGTTTTTGTAGTTTACTTGGTATTAGTTATTATTTAAATAAAGAAGAATTTACTCTTATGATAAATAATATTAGTAAATTATTATGTGATGGAAGTACCTTAGTAATAGATTATCCTACTATTGATAAAGATATAACTGAAATAAAGAAAGAAGAACTTGCTAAAGAGGCAAAAGAAGAAATGAAAGCAACATATACTTTTAAAGAAATAGAAAAAATATTTAATGATTGTGGAATGTTAGTATATGAAAATTTAGATAATAATGATATTAATAATAATTATTTTTATAATTATAATACTTTAAATCCAAGTAATAGAATATATGCACCTAAGGGAGTTAATTATTGTTTGGTAGTAAAAAAATAATAGATAAATTTAAGCAATTAATAAAATAATTGCTTTTATTATGTTATAATTAATACTAGGTGATATCATGAGTAAGTATGATAAATTATGGCAATATATAAAAGATATAAATAAAGAAAAATTAAAACTAACAATGGAAGAAATTAAAAATATTTTAGGTTTTGATATAGATCATTCTTTTTTAAATTATAAAAAAGAATTAATGAATTATAATTATGAAGTAAAAAAAATATCATTGAAAGATAAATATATTATTTTTAAAAGAATATAAATTAGGAGTATAAGTATGAATTATTATAATAATAGTATTAGTGAAGTATTAACAAATTTAAAAACTAGAAAAAGTGGTTTAACTACTAAAGAAGTAAAAGATAGATTAAAGATTGATGGCAAAAACTGCTTAAAAGAAAAGAAAAAAGAATCATTAATAATAAAATTCTTAAAAGAATTTAAAGATTTAATGATAATAATATTACTATTATCTTCAATAATTTCTTTTATTATTTCATATATAAATAAAGAGAGTTATGTAGATAGTATAATAATAATTGCGATAGTAATAATAAATGCTATACTAGGTTTTATTCAAGAAATAAAAGCTGATCAAGCAATTGCCTCTTTAAAAAAATTACAAGTTTCAAAAGTTAAAGTAAGAAGAAATAATAAAATAAAAGTAATAAATAGTGAAAATATAGTAAAAGGTGATATTTTAGTTTTAGAAGCTGGTGATCAAGTACCAGCAGATGCTCGAATAATATGGGCAGCATCATTAAAAGTAGACGAATCATCATTAACTGGAGAATCTTTTCCAGTTGATAAAATAATTGATACATTAGACGATAATATGCCTTTGTCAGAACGATTAAATATGATATATTCTGGTGCTTCTATTATTTATGGTAAATGTCAAGCTGTAGTAACAGAAATAGGAATGAATACAGAAATAGGTTTAATTGCAAAATCAATAGATACTGTAGAAGATGAAATAACACCACTTCAAAAGAAAATAGATAATATTAGTAAAGTATTATCACTAATAATATTAATAATAATTATACTAATGTTTATTTTAGGAATAATAAAACAAATAGCTTTAAAAGAAATTATATTACTTTCTATATCACTTGCAGTTGCTGCTATTCCAGAAGGATTACCAGCTGTAATCACTATAGTTTTATCCCTAGGAGTAACTTCAATGGCTGAGAAAAAAGCAATTGTAAGAAAAATGTCTTCAGTA
>DAOPJC010000081.1:0-4746 GCA_035399485.1 Bacilli bacterium | reverse complement strand
TTAGTGGAATATATGACATGTCCGGTGGAACGTGGGAATATATGGCATCATATAGGAGTGGTCAATTAGGTAGTAGTGGTTTTACCACAACAACTATTGCAAATGCAGATTATGCTAAATATCTTGATGTTTATTCAGCTAGTTCAACAATAACATCATATAATAATAGAATATTAGGAGATGCAACTGGAGAAATAGGACCGTTTTATAATTATCGTGATGGTGATAATAACAGTAGATATCACAATAGTTGGTACGCTGACAATTCGCTCTTCGTTTACTCTTCTTACCCTTGGTTCTATCGAGGCGGCGATTACGGCCTTGGAGTTCTTGCGGGTCAGTTCAGTTTCAGTAGGCTCACAGGAGCTGTGGACACTCGCGTTGGTTCCCGCCTAGTTCTCGCAGACTAAAATTTGTAATTTTAGTCTAACCCTTTTACTTGAGAAAGTATGCCCCGCCTCTTTTTTAGAGGGGCATACTAAAATTCATGGCATTTATTATATATAAATGTAGGCTTTAAATTGTTAAATATATAACCCTTTAACTCTTTACGCTGACAATTCGAACTTCGTTGACTCTTCTAACCCTTGGTTCAATCGAGGCGGCAATTACAACAATGGAGTTCTTGCGGGTCAGTTCAATTTCAATAGGAACACAGGAGCTGTGAACACTAACATTGGTTCCCGCCTAGTTCTCGCAGACTAAAATTATAAAGTAATAGTACTTCATTAATATATAAGTTTAAGGACTTATTAACGGTGCTTATTTTAGAAGTTTAGGGCCTATCTATTTATTAGATAAAAATATAAATAAAATATTTTGATGAGTAGTAAAATGATGAAAACTAGAATATTTATGCAGTACAACTTTTTTTGTTCTGCTTTTTTTATGTTTTACAGATTTTGGAGGTATGTTTTATGAGTAAAATATATAATGAATATTTAAGATTAAAAAAATTGACAGTAATAAACTATATTTATTTAAAAGTGGCAAATTTTATATATTTGTGGGTGATGATTGTGATTTAATAAACGAATGTGTAGTATTAAAGAAAACCCCTTTTTCAAAGGAAACTTTTAAATGTGGATTTCCAGTTAATTCTTTAGAACAATATTTGAGAGTTTTTAGTAATCATAAATTAATTATTCAAGTTGTTGAAGAAATATGTGATATTGATGAACCAAAAATAGTGCTTGATTTTATAAGAAAAATAGATATTAATAATATTACTCCTATTGAAGCAATAATGACTTTAAAGAGATTAAAGGATTTAATAAAGTGAGTGAAAAAAAGAGTACTGAGGACTTAATTATATATAAACAATATCTAATATTAATTAATTATACAGAGATGATAACTGAAAAATACCCTAAAAGTGAGAAACTATCATTAGTCACAAATATTAAAAATAATACTTATGATGGTATGAAAAAAATTATACTTGCTTATAAATATTATGATAAATCTGACAAATTAAAGTCTCTAAACGAACTTGATGTGAATTTGAAAATGCTAAAAGTATTAATTAGAATTTCTTATAAACGAAAATATATAAATAGTAAAAATTATGAAGCTTGGAGTAAAAAAATAAATAATATTGGTAATTTATTAGGTGGTTGGATTATTTCATGTCTAAAACAATAAAAAATTCGTTTAATAGTAAACTAACTTTTGAAAAACTTTTGCAAGCTCATGAAAGGGCTAGCATAGGTAAAAAATGTAGAAAAGAAATTATTTTATTTGAAATGGATTTAGAAACTAATATTATAAAAATTCTTAATGATTTAAAAAATAGTAAATATAAATTTGGTAATTATAGAGAATTTATAATATATGAACCAAAAGAACGAATAATTAAATCATTACCTTATAAAGATAGGATTGTCCATCAATGGTATATAAGTGAATTTGTTAAACCTTTTTTCTATCGAAGATTTATTATTGATTCATATGCATGTATAGATAATAGAGGTACTCATAATGCAGTATGTAAAGTTCAAAAATTTATGCAAAAAATGAAGAAAAAGTATGGTGATTATTATGTTTTAAAATGTGATATTAAGAAATTTTTCTATAGTATTAATAAAGAGATTTTATTTAATATATTAAAAGAAAATATCTCAGATAAGAAGTTATTAGAATTAACTAAAATTATATTAAGTACAGAAGATAAAAAGGGAATACCAATAGGCAATTATACTAGTCAATTTTTTGCCAATATATATTTAAATGAACTTGATCATTATATAAAGGAAGAATTAAAGGTTAGGTATTATATTAGATATATGGATGATTTTATTTTACTATTGCCTAATAAGAAAATTGCAAAGGAATTAAATACCAAAATAAAGGAATTTGTAGAAATAAAATTAGATTTAGAATTAAATAGAAAAACTAAGTATTTTCCATCAAAATTTGGTATAGATTTTTGTGGATATAAAATATTCGAAACACATATTTTGTTAAGAAAAAGATTTAAGAGGAAGTTTAAAAAAATATTATTTTATGGAATAAACTTTATTATAATAGCAAACTAAATTATAATAAAATGAGTATGAGTTTAAATTCTTATATAGCTCATTCAAATCACTGCAATAGTTATAATTTCAAAAACAAAATGTTAAAAAAAATCGAATTTGTAATTGATAATAATTTTAAAATATGATAACATTAACATAGTTAGTATTAATTACTACCTATTTAATATAGTTAAGAGTTGTCGTACTGGGAACTCTAACGCACCATTAGATATTAACTCGAACTGCTTTTATAAGTAATAAAAGTTTTACGAGTTTTTTATGTGAAAATTTTTGAAAGGATTAACAAATAGTACACTTAAAAAAAATAAAAAATGCATCATAAAATCAAATAAATATATTAAAAAAAATTTAGTAATTATGATATAATAAAATTAATAGATAGTATTTGTTAAAAGGAGAATTAAGCATGCATAGAATAGAAGCTTATATTAGATTGGCAATTATATTTATTGTTTTAATATCTATTTTGTATTTACCAATTTTGTTTATATTAAAGAAAAAAGGTAAAAGTCCAATTAGGCAATTGAGTTATATAGGAGTTTTTTGTTCATTTTTTTTAATTGTATTTGCAACTATATTATTTGTACCAATGAATTTTCATCCTGAAGAATATATATTAAACTTAAGTCCTTTTAATTGGCTAGAAAATACAAATAGTGTACAACAATTTATAGTGGAAAAAATACCAAATATAATTCTATTTATACCATTAGGATTTTTTATTCCAATAGTGTTTAAAAAACAAAGAAAATTATATAAAACATTATTACTATCTTTTTCTATAACTTTTGGTGTAGAATTTATTCAATTCTTTATTGGACGATCAGCAGATATAGTTGACATTATAACAAATTTATTTGGCACAATTATAGGTTATACAATATACAAATTATTAAATAGTTTATGTAAGTCAAATTTATTTTGGAATATACTTCCAAATAAAAATGAATCTTAATTTGTAGAAATAATTATTTAAATTAAATGTTAAAATTATAATTATATAGAAAAATAGGAGTCGATTTTATGAAAAAAAACTAGCAATATCAGTTGCATTATATTATTTAATTCTTTTTATTTGGTTATTTGTTAATAAATCTGAATCGTTTCATTTATTAATAAGATTATTAATGTTTATTCCATATATGAGTTTATTTATATATTTTATAGTAGTAGCAATTAATGACATATTAAATAATAAAAAGAAAAAGAACAAATCAGCAACTAATGTAATGTGTATAATTGGTTTGGTCTTATTCTTATTAGTATCATCATTATATTCATATGAAATCATATATGATTTAATTACTGGTCCAAGTGATGCATATGTTTATAAGGCAACTGTAGTAAACAGAAGAGGTGTTGGAAAATATAAAGTTACTAGAGGATATTTGAAATATACAACTCCAAATAATGTAAACAAATCTATTAAAATAAGAAATAATAAAGTAAGAGATAAAATTGTTGATGCTTTAAAAAAACGAAAAGTAATTAAAATATATTATCATGATAAATTAAATGAAATATATGATTTTGAAATATTAGAAAAACAGGAGTAATTTATGAAGAGATATGTAGCTTTATTGAGAGGGATAAATATAAGTGGTAATAATAAAATATCAATGAAGGAATTACAAATTGCCTTGGAAGATCATAATTTTTTAAATGTTATTACATATGGTAATAGTGGTAATGTTATTTTTACTACAAAATTTCAAAGAATTAAAAAAGTAAAAGAAAAAGTAGAATTATTAATAAAAGAAAAATTTAATTTAGATATTCCAGTATATATTACAACAATAGATGAATTAGAAATATATTTTGAAACAGCTCCAACTTGGTGGAACACTGATAATAAAAAAATATATGATAATATGATTTTTATAATACCACCTACAACATATCAAGAAGTATATGAAGAGATAGGTGAAGCTAAAACTGAGTATGAACGAATTAAGAATTATAAGGATATTGTTTATTGGTCATTTAATTTAGAAAATTATTCTAAAACTAATTGGATTAAAACAGCTAATTCTTCTATTAATGATAAGGTAACAATAAGGACTGCTAATACTATTAAAAAAATTTTAGAATTAAATGATAAAAAGTGTAATTAATCTTAATTAATATATTAAGATTTTTTATTTGGTAAAATTGACATATGTAAAAATAATGATATAATAAGTGACATTTAAGGGGGATTTTTATG
>DAOPJC010000080.1:0-4757 GCA_035399485.1 Bacilli bacterium | reverse complement strand
TAGGACTAGATGCAAAATTAGCACCTGCTTTAATTAGTTCTTCATAATTTGATTGACATGCTCCCGCAATTATTATTAATTTATCATGACTAATTTCATATTCTCTTGCTTTTTTTATAGCTTTTACGAAGTTTAAACTATTCTTATAAGCATTCATATCTTTATGATTACCTTTTCTTTTATAATATGCATCATGCCCAGTAATCACAACTATACTAGGCATATACTCATTTATCCATTCATTAATATTTTCATATATATTTTCCTCATTAATTTCTTTTCCTATCGCTAGTAAACCTATATTTTTATAATAATCTAAACATCTATTTAAGTATTCATGATCTCCATCAATATGTAATATTTTACCAGGTAAATAAAAATAATCATTTCTTTCCATCTTAAAATTATCTTTTATTCTTGATAATAGTTCTTTTGAATCTTTATCTTCTAACTTTTCTTCATATAATTTTAAATCTTCTTCATCACTATCTGCATATAACCTTATGCTTATACCTTTCAAATAATATATCTTTTCTTCAATATCAATATCTATTATTTTAAATACTACATCATTTGAGTATGAATTTCTTGTTACTATATCACCTATTTTATACATATTTTCACCCATATAATTATATGTAAAAGTTTTAAAAAAATGAAAAAACTAAGTAAATATTATTACTTAGTTTCTACTATTATTTTTTTATTGTTTATTAATCGATAATTAGGGCATTCTTCTTTTTGAAACATAATATCTTCTGAATATGGAAGTTTCATAGCACACATACCATTTCTACTTAACATTATAGAAGGCTTATCTTCCAAAAATATTACTCCTTTACCTTTTACTTTATAAGTTTTTTTATTAAATTCATATTCATTATTAATTACAATTTCTATAGTTTCTGATGTTTTATAATCCTTAATATTATTCATTATTTCTTTTACATCATTAATTAATTCTATTTTTGGTCTTAATTTTATTTGATCAATAACGATATAAGAAACTACTATTAAAAATATAATTATTAATATTATTATATGTTTTTTTTCCATTACACTTTTAAATGTTTTTTAACAGCACGCCAACTACCATACATACCTACTGCAATACCTATTAATACAAGTACTCCAGATATTGAATATATAAATGGTGTTGGTTTAACTAATTCAATAAATGCTGCGAAGAATTTACCATCAAAATTATTATATAATGCTGTATAACCATAAGTTGTGATTATAATTGGAATAATAGAACCAAGTATTCCTAAGAATAAACCTTCTAAAATAAATGGTATTTTAATATTTAAATTTGAAGCTCCAACTAATCGCATTATTTCTATTTCTCTTTTTCTTGAGAAAATAGCAATTTTAATAGTATTTGATATTAAGAATGCTGTTACTATAATAAGAGCAAATACCATACCTAAACTAACTTTTCTTACAATATCAAAAACAGATACTAATTGTTCAACCATGCCTTCACCATATTTAACACTTTGAACTTGATCAATTTTTTCTATTTTTTTAGCAACTTTACTTATTTCATCAATATTTTTAACTTTTACTTGATAAGTTGGTTGCAATGGATTTTCTTCTTCAGTATAGTTTGATAATATACCTTTAAATATTTCAGAAGAATTCATCATTTCTTTTGCTATTTCAGTTTTTGATTGATATGTATAACTTTCTATACCACCAATTTTTTTAATATTTTCTAGAACATCATCTTTTTGTTCTGGAGTTATTTCAGTATTCATGAATACTACTATTGTCATGTCTTTTTCTATACTTGATGCAAAATTATTTACATTATATGATAGAACAATTGCAATTGCTACTACTATAAGAGTTATTGTGATACAAGAGATAGATGCAAGTGATAATGAAAAGTTTCTTATTACACCTTTAAAGGAATCTCTTACATTTCTACTAAATATTCTTAACGCCTTCATGAGTATATTCCCCTTCTTTATAATCTTTTAAAATTCTTCCTGTATCTAATAATATAACTCTCTTTTTCAATTTATCTACTATATCAGTATCATGAGTAACCATAATAATTGTAGTACCTAGTTTATTTATTTCTTCTAATACTTTCATAATTTCCATACTTGTTACTTCATCTAAGTTACCAGTAGGTTCATCACATATTAAAAGTTTAGGAGCATTAATAATTGCACGTGCAATAGCAACTCTTTGTTGTTCTCCACCAGATAATTCTGTTGGATAATTCTTTGCTTTCCCTTTTAATCCAACTAAATCTAATACTTTTATAGTTTTTTCATATATTTCACTTTTTGGTGTTCCAAATATTTCAAGAGCAAATGCTACATTTTCATAAACTGTTAGTTTTGATAATAATTTATAATCTTGGAATACAACACCAATTTTTCTTCTTAATTTATATACTTTTCCATTTCTTAATTTTGTAACATCAATACCACCAACATTAATACTACCACAATCTGGTTTTTCTTGACGATATAACATTTTTACTAATGTAGATTTACCACATCCAGTATGACCTATTACAAAAACAAATTCACCTTTTTCAATGTTAAGAGATAAATCATATAAAGCAGTTGTACCATTTTTATATGTTTTCTTAACATTTTTCATTCTTATTAAATCCATATTCTAACTCCTTTTTATTTCATTGAACCGCCAAATACTTCATAAGCATCTGTTACCATAAAGAACGCTTCTGGATCAATCGTTAAGATACCTTCTTTTAATACAAAGTATTCTTTAGTCAGGATAGTACACATAATCATTTTTTGCATATTACCTGTATATCCACCACGAGCCTCTATTACTGTTACACCATGTGCTAAATTTTGCATTACATATTTTTTTACTGCCGTTTCATGATCAGTAATTATATAGAATGTTTTAGACTGTGATATACCCAAAATTACTTTATCAGTCATAATACTTATAATATAAATACTTACAACTGAGTATAAGAATTTTTGCCATCCAAATACAAATAAACCACATGCGATGATTACACCATCAGTAAAGAACATTGAATTTCCAATAGACATTTTAAAATATTTTGATACTATTTGATTTAAAATATCTGTTCCTCCTGTTGTATAACCTGCTTTAAATATTAAGCCTAAACCAAAACCACTTACAACTGCTCCACATATCGCAATTAAGAATGGTTCAGTATCACCTAAATTTATATAAGGTATTACCCATTCTGTAAGTTTTACAAATACTGGATATAATAAAGATCCAATTACAGAACTTGCTGTTTTTTCTTTTCCCATTAATATAAAACTTAATATCAATAATAATACTGAACCTGCCATTATTACTAATGATGGATCTAAACCACATAATTTTTTCAATATTACAGCAACACCAGATACTCCATATACTATATCATTTGGTAAAAGGAATACATTAAATGATAAAGCAACTATTAACATACCTGTAAAAAATAATATTGATCTTTTCAATCTATCTTTAGAATAAATTAATTTAATTATATTTATATTTTCTTTTTTCTTAAAAAATAACATATTATACTCCCTTCATAAGGTATTCATTTATAAATAAATCTATATCACCATCTAATACTTTATTAACATTAACTGTCTCAGCATTAGTACGATGATCTTTTACTAAAGTATAAGGACACATAATATAACTTCTTATTTGTGAGCCAAAATTTATTAATAGATTATCACCTTTAATTTTTTTTAATTCTTCTTCTCTTTTTTCTATTTCTAATTGATATAATTTACTTTTTAATACTTCCATACATCTTTCTTTGTTTTGTATTTGACTTCTTTCATTTTGACAAGTTACAACTATCTTGGTTGGAATATGAGTTATTCTTACAGCTGAGTCAGTTGTATTAACTCCTTGTCCACCACATCCACTAGATCTATATACATCTACTCTGATATCTTTTTCATCTATTTCAATATTTATTTTACCTTGTTCAAATAATGGAGAAACAGATACTGAAGCAAATGATGTATGTCTTCTTGAATTTGAATCAAAAGGAGATATTCTTACTAATCGATGTACTCCTTTTTCTGCTTTTAAATATCCATAAGCATAAGCACCATGAACTATTATTGAAACACTTTTAATACCTGCTTCTTCACCTGCTTGTTCATCAATTATTTCATATTTATAACCTTTTTTATCAAAATATCTTGTATACATACGATATAACATATTTGCCCAATCACATGATTCAGTTCCACCAGCACCTGGATGTATTTCTAAGATTGCATCTTCTTTATCATAATTATTACTTAGCAATATTCTTACTTTTTGTTCTTTTATTTCTTGCTCTATAGAATCAATATCATTTGACACCAGTTCTTTTATATCATCATCATTTTCAATTTCAATTATCTTAATCATTTCGATATTATCACTAATCTTTTTCTTTAATTTAGTATTATCAGATAATTTACTCTTTAAATCGTTTAATTCACTAATTACTTTTTCTGATGTTTTTTTATCATCCCAGAAATTATTTTCTAACATTTTAGTTTCTAATTCTTTAATACGTTTTTCTGAACTTTCAGGTTCAAAGAGACCTCCATAGTTCATCTACATCATTTAAGAATTTATTATATACATTAATAAGTTCACTTGTTTCCATATAAACCTCCAGTACTATATATAATTATAACATTTTTTTTACATTAAATATAGAAAAATAAATAGAATATAAAAAAAACATAGATTAAAATCTATGCATTTTCATGAATTCTCTATTT
>DAOPJC010000079.1:0-4757 GCA_035399485.1 Bacilli bacterium | reverse complement strand
AGCTGAAGTAGACGTCACAGATTTAAAAGAGAATAAAGATTATAAAGTAGATTCAAAGAAACCTGTTGGTGTAACTTATATGTCTGTAAGTAGTATATCTGTATCAATTACATTAGGTACAGTTGCAGAAAAAGACTTAAATAATGTAAGAGTAATTTCACGTAATTTAAAATCAGGATATTCTGTTAGTGCTGCTTCAACAGCAGATGCTATTGTAACAGTAAATTTAAAAGGTGTTTCAAGTGTAGTTGATGTGATTAAATCTGATGATGTAGTAGCATATATAGATTTAGAAGGATTAACTGAAGGAACACATGAAGTAGATGTAAAAATTGAAGGATCAGATTCAAGAGTAATATATACTTCAAAAACAAAAAAAGTTACAGTAACTATAACAAAATAAAAACGTAATATAATTACGTTTTTTTATTTGTTTTCTAAGTGATTAAATAATATTCCTATATTAATAAGACCACATATTCCTACAATAATATAAACAATTCTACTAAAAAGTGAGCCTACTCCTAAAATAGTTTCAACAAGATTAAAATCGAAAATACCAATAAGCCCCCAATTTATTGCTCCAATTATTGTAAAAACGAGAGTTATTTTTTGTAAACTTTCCATATATTCTCCTTTCATATATATATTTTTACCAAAAATATTAAAACTATTCATTCATATTTATAAATTATCACCATATAATTTAATGAAAAAGAGGAGTGAATAATGAAAAATAAATTATTTATAATTATAGTTGTATCTTTATTGTTTTTAACTGGTTGTGGAAATAAGAGTGAAAATGATATTTACAAAAAATTTAAAAATAAAATTGAAAACACAAAAAGCTATTATTTAACTGGAACACTAGAATTAATGAGTAATGAAACACTTTATACATATGATGTAAAAGTTTCTTATGAAAAAAAAGACAAATTTAAAGTAAGTTTAAAAAATCAAACGAATGGACATGAACAAATAGTATTAAGAAATAATGAAGGAGTATATGTTATTACACCATCATTAAATAAGAGTTTTAAATTTCAAAGTGAATGGCCTTATAATAATTCTCAAGCATATCTATTGCAAACTATATTAGAGGATTTAGAAAATGATAAAGATAGAAAGTTTGAGAAGAAAGGTGATAAATATATTTTTACTAGTAAGGTAAACTATATAAATAATAATGATCTTAGTAATCAGAAAGTTTATTTAAATAAAGATTATGAAATAGAAAAAGTAGAAGTTATGGATACTAATAATAATATTAAAATTACTATGAAATTTAATGATATAGATTTCAAATCTAATTTCAATGATAATTACTTCAATCTAGATACTAATGTTATGGAAGAAATAAAAACAGAAAACACTTCAAAAATTGATGATATTATTTATCCCATGTATATACCTACTAATACAAATTTAAAAAATCAAGATACAATCAAAACAGAAAATGGTCAAAGAGTTATTTTAACTTTTGATGGCGATGGTGCCTTCATGTTTATACAAGAAACGGTTTTACCTTCAAAAGAAATAGATGTAATTCCAGTAAATGGTGAACCAGTTATTATAGGTGATTCTGTAGGAGCTTTAACTGATTATTCAATTAATTGGTATAGCAATGGAAAAGAATATTATGTAGTATCAAGTGTATTAAAAGATAAAGAATTATTAGAGGTTGCAAAATCAGTTAGTTCAGTTCCTGTTATAAAATAAAGATAAATATATATAAAATATAATATTTTATATATATTTTTTTCAATTATATGTTATAATCATTATGGGTGATAGTATGGAAAAAGAAACAAAAAATAATAAAAAAGCAACTAGTACTACAAGTAAAAAAACTAGTACAGCAAAAAAGAGTGCAACTACTAAAAAAGTAGATAGCACACCAAATAAAGCAGCAACAAAAACAACTGCTAAAAAAGTAGCAACAAAATCTACTACAAAAAAGACTACTGTTAAACCAGTAGCAACTACTAAGAAGGCAGCAACAAAAATTGAAACTGCAAAAGTAGAAGTAAAAGAAACTACAAAAAAGAAAACTACTCCAAAAAAAGCAACTAAGGAAGCCCCAAAAAAGGAAATCGCAGCAAAAGAAGTAGTTGAAGTAAAAGAAACTAAAAAAGAAAAGGAAGTTAATACTAAACCAGCAAAAGAAAATAGTGATGCTAAAATGATATTAAATTCTGAAGTTGGTTCATTATTAAAAATAATTTTAGTTATAGTTGGAATATTATTAATATTCTTCTTATTAACAAATGTATTAAATAAGAATAAATCAACTAAAAAAGAAGAAGCAACAAGTGGAACAATTCAATATGATGAAATATTAGTTAGTAATATTTTAAATCAAAGTAATAGTTCATATTATGTTTTAGTTTATGAAAAAGAAGATTCTTATTATGAAGCTTATAATACATATATAAGTGCATATAAATCTAAAGAAGGAGCTACTAGAGTATATACATCTGTATTAAGTAGTGGATTTAATAAATCCTATATTACAGATAAAGATAGCAACTTAATTGGAGTTTCAACAAGTGAATTAAAATTTAAAGGAACTACATTAGTAAAAGTTGAAAATGGATCTATCGTAAATGCATACGAAGAACCAGCAACAATAATTGAATATTTAAAATCAATAGTAAAATAATAGAAAGCAAGTGATACTTGTGGAAAAAAAAGAAAAAACAAATAATAAAAACAATAAAAGTATTTTTAATACAGCACAAGTTGTAACAATTGCTTTATCTACAGCTATTATTAGTATAATAATGGGGATTGTTTTAGCTGAATCAGTCTTTCTAGATAAGAATGAAGGTACTAAGTATTCTGAAGAAATTACAAATTTTATAAAAGAGTATGAAAAAGTAAAGGAAAATTATTATCAAGATATAGATGATAAGGATGCTATGAAAAATGCTTTACAAGGTGTAATAAATTCGTTAGATGATTATTCTACTGTTGTAGATGACTCATTATCTAATACTTTAACAACAAGATTACAAGGTACATATCAAGGTTTTGGTATCGAAATTGCTAATGATGCTGACAAAAACATTATTGTAGTTAGTGTTATGGATAATTCTCCAGCCAAAGAAGCCGGAATGCAACCAGGAGATGTAATAAAAAAAATTAATAATGAAGAGATAAAAGAATTAACAACAACAGAATTTGTAACAAAAGTAAAAAATTCAAAAGAAACTAAATTTACTTTATTAGTTGAAAGAGATTCTAAATCTGTTGAACTAAAACTAGAGAGAAAATTAGTAACATTAGATTCAGTAGCAACAGAAGTATATGAAAGAAATAATAAAAAAGTAGGATACATCTACGTAAGCTTGTTTGCTTACAATACTGATGTCCAATTCAGTCAAGCTTTAGAAAAATTAGAAAAGCAAGGAATTGATTCTTTAATAGTAGATTTAAGATATAATACTGGAGGACATTTAACTGCAGTAGAAAATATGATGAGTGAGTTTTTGGATAAATCACATGTTATATATCAAATAGAATCAAAAAAGGGTACTAAAAAGTATTATTCTAAGACTGATAAGAAAAGAGATTATAAAGTTGTAGTGCTTGTTAACAATTCAAGTGCATCTGCTTCAGAAATGTTTACTGCAACAATGAAAGAAGAATATGGAGCTACAATAATGGGTGTAACTACCTGGTAAGGGGACTGTTCAAGAAGTAACAGATTCTAATTCTGATGTCCAATATAAGTTAACTACAAAAAAATGGTTAACCCCAAAAGGTAATTGGATAAATAAAAAAGGAATTAAACCTACTATTGAAGTGAAATTAGATGTAAAAGATGAAACAAGTTTCACGGTTGAAGAAGATAATCAACTTCAATCTGCAATAGATTATTTAACAAAATAGTATTGATTTACAATCGATACTATTTTTTCTTTTCTTTTTTAATAAAAAAAGTTATAATGGAAATGAGAGAAGTGATATTATGAACAAAATGTGTATAGGCGATAAACTTCAAATACAATGCTATAAGCACAATGGTAATGTCCATAGAGCATGGGATGAGGCAATATTATTAGACGAAAAGAAAGATTATCTTGTATTTGGAAATAATAGAACAACTGTAACAAAGGCTGAAGGAATAACGTGGAAAACTAAAGAACCTGCAATTATGTATTTTTTTAAAAACAAATGGTACAATATAATCGCTCAATTGAAAAAAGATGGTATATATTATTATTGTAATATAGCATCACCATTTTTAATTGAAGAGAATACTATAAAATATATAGATTATGATTTAGATTTAAGAGTCTTTCCAACAGGCCAATATAAAATATTAGATAGATTAGAATATAAATATCATAAAAAAATAATGAATTATTCAGATAATTTAGATAAAGTTGTATGTGGTGCACTAGATGAATTAATTAATGATTATGAAAATGGTGCCGAAATGTTTAAATATGATGTTAACTATAAATATTATGATATATATAAATCAATTAAAGAAGAGCAAAAATAATGTTCTTTTTTTGTAATTTTACTATTTTTTTTGCATAAGATAAGGGTAAGTAGTAAGAAAAAAAGACCTAAATTATATAATAAAATAATCAAAATTAAAAAAAGTAAAAAATATTACATTTTTTTCAAAAAAATTGTTGACTTGTTCTATTAATTTTGGTATATTTATATTGCGCTTTTGAAAAAAAGCCGAATGATCTTTGAAAACTGAGCAAAATGTCAATTCAATTTTTAGTTAGGATAAA
>DAOPJC010000078.1:0-4877 GCA_035399485.1 Bacilli bacterium | reverse complement strand
TAAAGCAGGTGCTAATTTTGCATCTAGTCCTAAAAGAATTAATATTCATGCCTTAGATCCGGCAGTAATTGCTAGTTATATGGCTTTATATGATAGTAATAAAGAAATAGATATTAAAAGAGTATTAGAAACTACTAAATATGGTAGTGATGGAATGGGTGGCATAAAAACAAAAGGAACTATGTATATTGGTTATCCTAGATAAGGGGGAAATTTGAATATAAATCTTGTAAAAAAAGAGTTAGAAAAAAATATTGGTAAAGAAGTAGTAATTAAATATAATTTAGGTAGAAATAAAATAGAAAAGTATAATGCTATGATAAAAGAATTATATAATTATATTTTCATAGTCGAAATTAAAAATTCCTCTGAACTAAAATCTTTCATGTATAGTGATATTATTACTAATACAATAAGAATCGATTATAAATAGATATTGCATTTTAATTAATAATGTTATAAAATAAAGTTACAAGATAGTCGGAGGGAGAGATTAATTTGAAGATAACATCAGTAAATGTTCGTAAAGTCGAAAAAGAAGACTCAAGAATGAAAGGAATCGCATCAGTTTTATTAGATGATTGTTTTGCTATTCATGATATTCGCATTATTGAAGGGGATAATGGATTATTTATAGCTATGCCAAGTCGCAAGACTGCAACAGGTGGCTATCGTGATATAGTTCATCCTATTAATCCAGAAACAAGAAAAGAATTCGAAGACCAAATATTAGAAGCTTATAAAAAAGAAGCATAGAACTTATTATTAAGTTCTATTTTTTATATATATACATATATTTAATTAGGTGATTAATATGGACAAGACTGATATGATTACTAATTTTAATCATAATGTTACAATAAGTGAAAGAAAGAATATTATAATATCAGGAGTTAAAAAAATAGATAGTTTTGATGATGAAGAATTTTTATTAGAAACTACAATGGGATTTTTAATAATAAAAGGAACAGGTTTAGAAATTATTAAATTAGATACATATCAGGGCAATGTATCAATAAAAGGAAAAGTAAATAGTATAAATTATTTAGAAAATAATAAAAAAGAAAAAGAAGAAAATATGTTTAGTAAACTATTTAAATAATGAACATTGAAATACAAATCAAGTTAATATTATTTTCTATATTATATGGTATCTATTTTGGAGGTATGATTGATTTAAATCATAAATACTTATATAGCAATAGAAAAATATTCAAAATATTATTTACTTTTATATTTATGCTTTTTAATATTGTACTGTATTTTTTAATATTGAAGAGAATAAATCAAGGTATTTTACATTATTATAGTTTTTTATGTATAGTATTTGGCTTTATAATAGAAAATATCATTGTTAAGAAATATTTAAAATGATATAATTGTTATAAAGTAAGGTGATACTATGAAAAAGAAAAATATTAGTAAGAATGTTAGAAGAAGACTAACCTTTTTTGGACCATTAGTAACAATAATTTTAATTTTTTGTATCACTTCAATATTTTCATATACATATAATATTTATTCATTAAAAAAAGAAGAACAAAATCTTCAAAAACAATTATCATCACTAAAAGGTGAAGCAGGTAATTTAAAAGATGAAATTAAGAAATTAAAAGATCCAGATTATATTGCTAAATATGCTAGAGAAAACTATCATTATAGTAAAAATGGTGAATATGTAATAAAAATTAATGAAACAGAAAAAGAACAAGAACAAATAATTAAAAATAAATATCATAAAGCATATTATATATTAGGTGGTAGTGCTCTATTACTAATAATACTAATTATAGTGTTATTAACTAGAAAAAGAAAAAAAGATAATGATTAATTAAATCATTATCTTTTATATTTTAAAATCAGTTTTGTGTTCAATACTTTTACCATCAAAATAATTTTTAGTTTTAAATTTACATATCTTTCCTATAAAATTAGAAGGGAAAGTTTTAACTAATTTATTATAATCAGTTATTATATCGTTATAGTATTTTCTTGAAGCAACTATTTCAGCTTCAGTTTCATTAATACCTAATTCAATTTTCATGAAACCTTCACATTTCTTTAAATCTTTATATGTTTCTTTAATTGTAGTTATTTCGTTAATAGCTTCATATATTTTTCTATCTAATTCAAAATTAGTAAGCTTTTTAGAACGTAAACTAGCTAATTCTTCTAGTACTTTTTTTTCTTCAGTATTTGATTTAATAATTCCAATAGATTTATTTAGTAAATCAAATCTTTTTCTTAAAGTTGAATCTATATCAGCTTCAGCTTCATTAATTCTAATTCTATATCCTTGAAATACATTATAAGTATTTATAAACCAAATTAAGAATATACAAATTATTATAACTATAAGTATAAATATCATTATTATTTCCATACTATCACCAATTTGATTATAACAAATTTAATTAATTATTTCAATTAGTAGGAATAAATTCTTGACTATATTTTATTCTTTCATCAAATTCTATATAATTTACATAAATCATTAATAATAATTCCCATTTTCCTGTAGTTGGATTACTTAAAATAATATGATCTCTTCCTGATTGTTCAATAACCCCTGAAAATTTTTTATCACGCCAATCATTTGAATCAGGAAAAGTCATATATACTGTAACTTTATTTCCTTTATTTAAACGTAATATATTTTCAATATATGACTGTTCAAAAGGGATATCATAATAATTTGGAGCATTTTGTTGATTAGGTGTAGTAGAATTTCCAGTATAGAGTGGAGTACCTGGATAATTACTATTAAAACTATTATTCATAAAATCATCCTTTCTATAAATTATATTATTATATTTTGTTAATATGATATAATAATAAAAATAGGAGTGATATAAATGACTATTAAAATATGTAATAATTGTAAGGGATTTGATTATAATAAAGTAATATCTAAAATTAATGATAATTTTAGTAATATTGAGTATCAAATTGGATGCAATAATATGTGTGGTATAGGCAGAAGTAAAGTAGTAATAATATTAAATAATAAACCTATTATTGCTGATAATATAGATGATTTAATTAGTAAGATGAAAAAGGAGAATATCTAATATGAGGATTGCTATTGATATTGATGATACATTAACAGAAGTAAAAGATAAAATATTAAGAGAAGGCTTAGAATATGCCCATAGTTTAGGTAAAATTGTTTCTCAAGATTATCCTCATGTAAAAGGATATAATAATGATGGAAGAGCATTTAAGAAAATGTTTAATTTTAATGATAAAGAATTAAAATACTTTTTAGGACCACTTCAAGAAAAAATCACTAATAATGCTAAACCACGAAAGAATGCAGTAGAGATAATTAAAAAATTAAAAGATGATGGCAATGAAATAATTATTTTAACAGCACGTGATAATGAATTTCATAAGAATCCATATAAAATGAGTAAAGATTGGTTAGATAAAAATGAATTTGTTTATGATAAATTAATAGTAAATGCTAGAAATAAAAAGAAAATATGTAAGCAAGAAAAAATAGATTTATTAATAGATGACAATTTATTTAATTGTTTAGAAGTAAAAGAAATAACTCAAGTAATTAGAATTAGTAAAGATAATAGTAATGATATTTTAACTTTTTCTAATTGGGATGATATATATAATTATATAAATAAAAAATCTTAGATTAACTAAGATTTTTTGTTGCTTGTAAACAAGTAATTGCTACTACACCGACTATGTCTTGTTCATTACATCCTCTTGATAGATCATTAACTGGTTTAGCAAGACCTTGAGTGACAGGACCATATGCTTTAGCATTTGCAAGTCTTTCAGTTATTTTATATGCTATATTACCGGCATCTAAATCAGGAAATATTAATATATTAGCATTTCCAGCAATGCTAGAATCAGGTGCTTTTATTTTAGCAACTTCTTTTACTATTGCTGCATCTAATTGTAATTCTCCATCACAATCAATATAAGGATATTTTGTTTTTGTTAATTCAACTGCTTTTCTTACTTTATTTGAATCTTCACATATAGAAGAACCTAAAGTTGAATGTGATAAAAAAGCAATTTTAGGATTATCATTAACTAATAGTTTAAAACTATCATTAGAACTTTTTGCTATTTCTACTAATTCTTCACTTGTAGGATTTTGATTCATTCCACAATCTGAATAAATAAATACTCCATTTTCTCCATAAGGACAATTAGGAATATCCATCAAAAAGAAAGCAGAAGCAATTTTAGTATTTATATCAGTTTTAATTATTTGAAGAGCTGGTCTTAAAGTATCAGCAGAACTATTCACAGCACCACTTACTTGTCCATCAGCAATACCTAGTTTTACTAACATACATCCAAAATATAAATAATTATTAGTAATAATATTTTTAGCTTCTTCATAAGTTATACCTTTTTCTTTACGAAACTCATAAAATTTATCAATAATTACATTAGTATTACTATAATTATTAGGATCAATAATTAAACTCTTATTAATATTTAAATTATTAGTATTAATAATATTTTTAATTTTTTCTTCATTACCTATTAAAATGATTTTAGCAATACCTTCTTTTTCTATTATTTCAGTTGCTTTTAAAGTCCTTAAATCATAAGCTTCTGGTAAAACAATAGTTTTAATATTTTCTTTAGCTTTTAATTTTATATTTTCAATTATATTCATAAATATCCTCCACTAATATAATTTTACCAAAAAAAAGCTAAAACAAATAATAATATTGAAAACTTTACATAATTATTGTTCTTTTACTGTTGGAATAAGCGAATCAAGTGTACTATCTTCTAAAGTTGGTTCGGTTCCTTTAACATAATAAAGCATTACAGCTTTCTTTTTATCATTAGCAAGTTTTCCAGTAATAGGATCTACTAATGAACCAACT
>DAOPJC010000077.1:0-5074 GCA_035399485.1 Bacilli bacterium | reverse complement strand
TTCTGTCTTACCGAAACCGCTTAAAAGGCGGAATTTAATAATTCATAATAATATATATTATTTTAATAATGATTATAAGATAACTTATATTAATGTTAATCAAGGTGATAGTACTTTATTACAATTAAAGAATAAAACTATTCTAATTGATACTGGTGGTAATATTAATTATGATATATCAGAAAACATTATTATTCCTTATTTAGATAGTTTAGGTATAAAAAAGATAGATTATTTAATCTTAACTCATGGTGATTATGATCATATGGGTTCTTCTATTACTTTAGTAAATAATTTCAATATAGAGAAAGTTATATTCAATTGTGGTGAGTTTAATGAACTTGAACAAGAACTTATAGAAGTTTTAGACGAAAAGAAGATTCCATATTATTCTTGTATTAAAGAATTAAATATTGATGATAATAAATTGTATTTTTTAAACAATAAAGATTATGAAAATGAAAATGATAATTCAAATGTAATCTATACTGAGTTAAATGGCTATAGATTCTTATTCATGGGAGACGCAGGCGTAAATGTAGAAGAGGATTTATTAGATAGATATAATTTAAAAGATATAGAGGTATTAAAAGTAGGACATCATGGAAGTAAGACAAGTAGTAGTAAGGAATTTATTAATGGGATTAATCCAAAATATTCAATAATATCGGTAGGTAAAAATAACAGATATGGACATCCAAATGATAATGTATTAGCTAATTTAGATGGTTCAAAAATATATAGAACAGATCAAGATGGTAGTATTATGTTTAAAATTAAAAATAATAAATTAAAAATAGAAACTTGTAGTCCGTAGGAAAGGAAGATGATGAAATGAATGAAATAAAAAAATACACAGAAAAAATATTTGAAGATATAAAACATATAGATGAATTAGGTAATGAATATTGGTTAGCAAGAGAATTACAAAATGTTTTAGGATACCATCAGTGGCGAAGCATAAATGATTTAATTGAAAGGGCTAAAACTGCCTGTCAAGAAAGTAAATATAATATAGATGATCATTTTGCGGTGCAACGCAAAATGATAAAACTAGCAAAAGGAGCAAAAAGAAATGTTGTAGATTATAAACTATCTAGATATGCATGTTATTTAATTGTAATGAATGGAAATCCTCAAAAAGAAATAATCGCTTTAGGTCAAACTTACTTTGTCATTCAAACAAGAAAACAAGAACTAAGTGAAAAAAAATATAATGAATTATCTGAAGACGAGAAAAGATTATATAGAAGAAATCAAGCAAGAAAAGGAAATTATAATTTAAATAAAACAGCAGTTAATAGTGGTGTGAAAGACTTAGCAAGATTTCATAATGCAGGATATAAAGGACTTTATAATGGAGAAACAGCAGATGATATTTTTAAAAGAAAGAAACTTAGATATAGAGAAGATATATTAGATAATATGGGTAGTGAAGAACTTGCTGATAATATATTTAGAATTGCTCAAACAGATGCCAAATTAAAAAGAGATAATGTAGATAACGAATATACAGCAAATTCTGTTCATTACGAAGTTGGTAAAGAAGTAAGAAATAGTATTAAAAGATTAGGAGGTACTATGCCTGAATATTTGCCTACACCAGAAAAGAGTTTAAAAGAATTAGAAAAAGAGAATGATAAACTAAAAGAATAGATAAAATGTGATATAATAATTATAGGATGTGATAACGTGTTTGAACAACAAATAAATGAATTAGAGAATTTAAAATTTGATGAGAATTATGTTATGTTAAAAGGTAGTGTTCCTATATTATTTTCAGCACCTCATACAATGTATCAGCTACGTGATGATGGCACTACTAAATTAAAAGAACCATATACAAAAGCAATAGCATTATATTTAAATAAATATTATAATACTTATGCTATTATTAAAAACAATGATACAGGAATTGACTCTAATAGGGATAATTATGATGAATATAATGTAGAAATGAGAAGACTAATAAAAGAAAATAATATCAAATTAGTTATAGATTTGCATGGTGCTTCTAAAGAACGAGATTTTGATATAGAATTTGGGACATTAAATAATTTGTCAGCAGATTTTTCAACAATAAAAGAATTAGAAGAAGCATTTATAGAAAACGGTATTAATAATATTAATCATAACGATCCATTTAAAGGCGGTGCAATTACGCAAGGAATATACTCTCTAGATGATGTAGATGTTATTCAAATAGAAATAAATGGCAAATATAGAGATTATAATAACATAAAAGAATTGGAAAATCTTATTCAATCATTACAAAATTTTGTTAAACAATATAATGAGTATATTAATAGATAAGAAGTTGTACATTACAACTTTTTTTGGATAATTCGACTTACTTTTTGACAAGCACCACATGGTGATTATGATCATATGGGTTCTTCTATTACTTTAGTAAATAATTTCAATATAGAGAAAGTTTTATTTAATATAGGAGAATATAATGATTTAGAACAAAAATTAATAAATATACTTAATGTTAAAAAAATTAAATATTATCAAAATATTAATAAATTAGATATAAATAATAAAACATTATATTTTTTAAATAATAGGTTATATGATAATGAAAATGATAATTCTAATATTATTTATTTAAAAATAGATAATTATAAATTCCTTTTTATGGGAGATGCATCTATAAATGTTGAAAATAATATATTAAATAATTATAACTTAGATAATATAGATTTTTTAAAGATAGGTCACCATGGTTCTAAAACAAGTTCTAGTAATTATTTTATTAATAAGATTAATCCTAAATATTCAATTATATCAGTAGGTAAGAATAATAGATATGGGCATCCAAATAAAGAAGTAATTGATATATTAAATAATAAAGTAGTATATAGAACAGATATTAATGGAAGTATAAAAATATTATTAAAGAATGATAAATTTAAAATAAAACTAATTAATAAAAAATGAAAAAAAACTTAAAGACGAAGGAAATGAAACTGTTACAAATTGTAACGCTTTAAAACTAAAAGCATCTGATGGTAAATATCGTTTAACAGATGTAGTTGATATAAAAGGTGGTTTAATAGCAAAATTAACACGTGATAATTTAGAATATGAATTAGAAGAATCTATCATCACAACAAACAATAAATTGCAAATTTAAAAATAAATGATATAATATACCGAAATGAGGTGATATCATGTATAAAATTAATTATAAAGATGGAACATCTAATGAATCTATTGAAAGTATAGATAATAAGTTTAAAGGATTCTTACCTACTAGAAAAACAGTACGTGATAGTATTGAAAGTATAGAAATAGATGTTAAAGATATATATATATGTTTAAAGAAGAGGAATCTCTTACTTTATTTTCTTTTTTAGATACGGCCTTACAAAAAGAATTATTAGAAAATAAAACTAAAATAGTAATTACTAATGATACTCCTTTTAATATTGCGGTTATATATAATATTATTATTAGTGACTGGCTTGTAAATGAAGATAAAATTGATGATATTACTAATGATTATATTGAAATGATGTTAGATAGAATAAATAATCTTGAAACAGAAAAGAAAATAGATAAACTTGCAAATCATTATTATTTAAATAAAAGAATGAAATTATGTAAATTTTTCTTAGATACTATTAAAGAATATAGACAAAATAAAAAAAATAATAAATTAAGATAATAATTATTATCTTTTTTTGTAATCATTTTTTAATTTTTGAATAGTATAAATAGTAAAGATATATAGATAATATGTAAAGTACATTATCTATATTTAATAAGCCGCTAAAGCATTAGCGTTTAATATAGATGGAGAGCTTTGCTCTCTTTTTTTTTTAAAAGTGTCTTATTGGTTGATAAGAAAATCGCATTTTGGTATAATATTAATGTTAGAGATAGGAGTGTATTATGAAGGATGAAGAAATAGAAACATTATCATTAGATGATGAATTTGATGAAAACGTATTTATGCTTAATGATAATAGTTCTAATAAAGAGGTTGAAAGAAAAAAAATAATTAAAGAAGATTATATAGATGATAAAACAGTTCCATTAGAAGATTTAGTTGTACCAGAGATGCCTAAATCTAGAGAACAAAGAAATGCTTCATTAAATAATGAAGAAATTAAAGAAGTAAAACCTATAATTAAAAAAGAAAAAATTAAGAAAGATAAACCTAAAAAAGAAAAAGTAAAAAAAGAAGGTAAAAAATCTAATGGTTTTAAAATACCTAGTACTAAAAAAGGTAAAAGAATTTATTTAATACAAGCAATATTCTGTAGTGTTAGTATTTTATTTGTTTTAGGATGTAGTATTTTTTATGGTGGTAGATTAATTAAATATTATAAAATTTATAATCCAAAAACTGAAGGTGGTGAAACAATAGCTTTAATAGGTTCTTCTATTACTGAAAAAGCTTCTTATACTACAAGTGGAGAAGGATTGTATAAATTAGGTGGTGCTTCTGTATATAAAGGAAGTAATGTAAATAATTATATTAGATTTTCTAATCAATTATGGAGAATTATTAGTGTTAATGCTGATGGCTCATTAGAAATAGCTTTAAATGATAGTATTAATGCATTAAGTTTTAATGCTAAATATGGTTCATTTAAGGATTCTAATATTAATAAATATATTAATGATAAATTTCTTAAAGCTTTAAATAAAGATTATTTAACTACTACATCTATTTGTTTAGATAATATTGAAGATATTGCTAATATTACATGTAATAATACTGATAGTGAAAACTATGTTAGATTAATTGGTGTATCTGAATTATTAAATTCTAAAGTAGATGGTAAAACTTTTTTAGCAAGTACAGATGGATATTGGTTATATAATACATCTAAAACTGGAGCTTGGCATGTTAGCGGTTCTAGTTTAGCTGATAGTAGTGTTGCAGATGGATATTTAGTTAAACCAGTAGTTAGAATTAAAAATTCTGCTCAATTATTAGGTGGTACTGGTACTGAAGCTGATCCATATTATATAGAAAAAGATAATACTGATTTACAAATAGGTAATTATGTTAAATTAGGTAATGATACATGGGTTATTTATGATACTAATGAAACTA
>DAOPJC010000076.1:0-5078 GCA_035399485.1 Bacilli bacterium | reverse complement strand
CATTATCACTAAAATTATAATTATTTAGTTTTTCTAATTGTTTTCTTAAATTATTTATTAATTCTTCTTCACTATTAATTATTAAATACTCATAAGATTGTCCTTGTAGTGTTTTAATAAATTCTTTTTCTAAGGCATCTTCACTTTGATAACTTTTATTTCTATTATTTAAACCCTTATATTCAGTTATAACAGTTGAATTATCATTTTCAGATATTATATTTATATTACTCATTTATATCACCTCACTTATTTTTTTTGAAATAAAACTAATTAATAAATCTAAGGTTTCAATAATTTTTTGTTCCTTTAATTTACTATTGTAGCAGTTAAATTTTTCTTCATTTTGTTTTTCATGTTTTTTATCAGTGTCAAAAGGAAGACATCCCCAGTAAACTCCAAAATCAGACGGATACAGATTATTTGATGGATATAAAGTATTTGTCGGATATAAACCTTTTGAGTTTATTGTATAAACAATGTTCAACCTACTATGTTTTTTAACATTGTTTACATATATAAATCCGTTAATTAATTCTCTTTCACTATCATCAAAATCTGATAATTTTAAAAATTTAAAATTCATTTCAAAGTAGGAAAGAATATCAATAACATACTTATAAATAACTTTTTCATCAATTATATTTTCTATCTTGTATTCATTATATGTCTTTTTGAAATTATTTATTGACTCTAATAAAATACAAAAATTGTCATTAATATTCATAATCTAATTCCTCAAAAGTTAATAGTTTGTTTCTATAATATTCATATTGTTTTCTTCTCATTTCAATTTCAGCAGGTAAACCTTCTTTAATATCATTTACTAACTTATCAAACTTATCTAATATGTCAACAATACGCTCTTGCTCTTCTAATGATGGGACAGGAATTAAAGCTTTACCTATACCTTTAGAATTAATTGCACATATTTTTCCACGTGAAACATATTGTTTTATTTGTAGATGATAAATATTACTCCTTAAGTAATGTGATATGTATTTTGAATTTATATTATGAGTAAATATGTAACATGCATCATGTACTGCGACTTTTTCTTCACCTAGCCAAGCTACGCCTATTCCAATTTCCATATCGTTTTCGCCTGCTTGTACTATTACTACATCACCTTTATTTGCATACCTCATTTTATTTGATAAATTGTAATTTAAAAAACACTTTGATTCTGTAGCACTAACACCATAATGAGTATATAAATCACCATAATGAATACAAGGAGTTCCCTCAGCGCTTATATCGTTACGAACAAACCTTTTACCTCTTATAAACTCTCCTATTTTTTCAAGTTTCATAACTTCTATATTTTTATTTTTGGCATTTTCAACATTATATATTTTGTCTATATAAAACGCGTATTGTTTTTTCCTCGCCTCTAGCTCAACAAATTTGTCTAATATTTTAACTATTTCTTTTTGAATTTTAATTGGTGGTAATGGAATATTTAACAATTCTATATTGGCTGTTTTTAAATAACCTTGATTACCATTATTTTTTTCTCCAAATAATGTATTTTTAACAATTGATGAAGTAAAATAATGATAAAAAAATCTAATATCAACTTTATCAAAATCAAGTCTAATCAAATACATATTTTGTCCATAAAATGGTAAATCACTTTCTTTTACAATAGCTACTTCACCAATTGTTCCAATCATACTTATTAAAAAATCTTCTTTTTTAACTTTCCTATTTTTAATTAATTTGAAATGATCATTTTCTGATATATATTTAACGTTCTGAAAATTTATGTTTCCATTTCTTATGTTCTTTGAAGTTATATATGGAATACCTTTTTCTATAAATGATGGTGTTTGTGGCATAATCCAAAAATTATCAATACATAATTCTTTTAACTTCTTATATTCTACCCCATTAGGGCACATTTCTTTGATTAATTTATCTATCTTATTCATTAGAATCAGCCTCTAATTCCAATATAATTTTATCTAATTCAGTTCTTATTTTACTTTGTCTAGCTACTATTTCTTCTATGTTTTTATTTAATTCTTTTATATCTACTTCTTCTTGCTCATTATCTATTTTTAAATAAGAATTAACTGATATATTATAATCATTATCTTTAATTTCATCATAGCTAGCTAAATAACACTTATTATCTATATTTACTCTATTTTTTAATAGTTCTATAATATTTGTAATATTATCATCTGATAATTTATTTTTATTAGTGTTTCTTACACATTCATCTGAAGCATTAATAAATAATATATTATTATCAATTTTACTTTTCTTAATAACTATTATACAAGTAGCTATACTAGTTCCGAAAAATAAATCACTAGGAAGTTGAATAACTGCTTCAACAAAATTATTATCTACTAAATATTTTCTTATCTTTTGTTCTGCACCGCTTCTATAAAGCACTCCCGGAAACTCAACTATTGCTGCTGTTCCATTTTGTGCCAACCAAGATACCATATGCATAGTAAAGGCTAAATCTGCTTTAGATTCAGGTGCTAAAACACCAGCAGGTGCATATCTTGAATCATTTATAAGTAGAGGATTTGATTTACCAGCCCATTTAATTGAATATGGTGGATTTGATACTATTGCATCAAATGGTTCATCATCCCAATGTTTTGGATCAGTTAAAGTATCTCCTCTTTCAATATTAAATTTATCATAATTTATATTATGTAAAAACATATTTATTCTACATAAATTATAAGTTGTTAAATTTATTTCTTGTCCATAAAAGCCTTGTTTAACATTTTCTTTTCCTAAAACTTTAGCAAATTTTAAAAGTAATGAACCTGATCCACACGCTGGATCTATGACAACGCTATTCTTAATACAACAAAAAATTGTGAGTGAATAGGATTTCAACTTGGTAATAAGAAAAAATTTGTGAGTGTTTAGGATTTAAAGGCAAAAAAAAGAACAAACCATTTCTGATTTGCTCATATCACTATTCCTACAACTTGTAATTTGTATTTTTGAATATTTATTTAAAAATTACTATTTATTCTTTGATAATTGTCTTATTTTTTCGTGATAAAAATAGTTTATTATTATAGGTTTTCCAGTAGGATTTTTTAAAAATGGTTCTTCATCTATAACATACATAAATCCATTTTTATCTGCATACTCTTGTACTTTTTTATCTAACCCTTCCCAATAAGACATATCTTTTTTAGTATAAATCTTATTATACAAATCATTTAATTCAGGGTGTTTTTCTTTTATATAATTTATTATAGTAGGCTTAAATGTACCTCTTAAATTCAAGTTTTCAAGCCATATATAGTCGCAAAAGTCTTTTATTTTTTCTATTATAGTAAATACATCAGTAATACCAGGAAAAATTGGAGATATAAAGCAAGTTGTTCTTATTCCTGCATCGTGAACTTGTTTCATTGCTTCAATTCTTGATTTTATTGTTGGTGCGGAATCCATATCTTTCTTAAATTCTTCATCTAATGTATTTATTGACCAAGCAACCAATGGATTAGGATATGTTTTTATCAAGTCAATATCTCTTGTAACTAAATTAGATTTTGTTGTTATAATTAAATTTATTCCACTTCCTTGCATTTCTTCTAAAAATGCTCTTGTTCTTTTATATTTTGCTTCAAAATAATTATATCCATCTGTTACAGATCCTACTATCATTGTTTTACCATTATATTTTTCAGGATTTTTTATTTTATCCCACATCTTTACATCTAAAAACATTCCCCAATCTTCTTTATGTCCTGTAAATCTTTTCATAAATGTAGCATAACAATATTCACAACCAAAAGGGCAACCAACATAAGGATTTATTGAATATCCTGCTATTGGCAAGTTTGATTTTGTAAGAATTGTATCAACTTTCTTTTCTTTAATTACAACTTTTTTTAAGTCTATCATTCTATTCCTCCAAATTCTTTAGGAAATTCTTGAACAAACTCATCTTCTTTTAAAATTCCTAATAAATCTTCTTTCATAAATACAGGTATATTTTTCTCTTTTGCTTGATTGTAAATGTTAAATACCCATTCTCTTTTTGATGATATTTTCCCTTTTCTATTACCTGTTTCAGTACCTATTACAATCCAAGAAATATTACTTAAATCTAATTTTCCTACATCATCAAACATAGGCTCAAAAGTAATATGGTAATGCTTTGCTTTGATATTATTTCTTAAATAATCAATTCTTGTCTTTTCTTTTGAAGAAGTAACTGTTACACCAAACCAACCATTATCAGGAGTTTCTTTTAATTTAATATTTTCAGGTCTTTTAGTTAAAAAAATGTATTGCGTGTTTTCATTTTCTTTCATTTTAGAAAAAACTTTATCTTTCCATTCTTCATTCCAACCTGATAAATCACTTTGTCCAGTTAGTAAATACGCTGTATGCCTTTTATTATTAAGCATTTTCAATTTATTTTCAAAAAATACAGGTTTATTAAAATCATCAATAGTATGAAATCTATTATTATTCATTCTTGCATAACAATAAGAACATCCTATATTACATCCAATTACTATATTTATATTTTTTATAGTATCTTTAATACATTGCATTTTTCTCTCTCCTTAAATTTATTATAATTTTGATTTGTAAAAATCCCCAAATGAAGCCATTATATCTAACATTTTACTTAATTCTAATCCTAAATCAGTCATTCCATATTCAACTTTCGGTGGATTCGTATGGTAATCCTTTCTAAAAATAATACCATCACTTTCTAATTGCCTTAAACTATCCGTTAATACTTTTTGTGATATTCCATTCAGTGACTTTTGTAGCTCATTAAATCTCCATTTTCTTTTTGTTAAATTTCTTATTATCAATAATTTCCACTTACTTCCTACTAAAGATATTGTAGTTGCAACAGGACATTCTGGTAATTCATTTATATTTCTCATTTTGATACTCCTTACTAATTTACTGATATTGTATCATATATTATTAATTTGACAAGCAGTTACTTTAAAGTGCGTACTTGTTTTATTGTGTGTATCTTGATATAAATTTATTATACTAATATTTAAGGAGGAATTTAAAATGTCAAATTTTATGAAAGTAAGTTCAGAAAGTGCACCTAG
>DAOPJC010000075.1:0-5099 GCA_035399485.1 Bacilli bacterium | reverse complement strand
TAAAGGAAAATCTAAATGCAGATGTTAAAGAATTTGAGGGATTGACTATAAATAATAATATAGTATTAGGATATGTAAAAGATCAAACTATATTTTTAAATTCTCAAATGCGATCAAATGGTACTTTATATCATGAAGCTTTCCATTATACATTTAGATATTTATTTGATAAATTAACAAGAGATAAGCTAATAACAGAAATACAATCTGATAATAAATATAACTCTCATTTTACTAAAGCTGCTATATCTAAGTTTAGAACAGATAGAAACTACAATCCTACTATAAGTGATGAAGATGTTAGAAGAAATATAGCTGAAGAAATTTTAGCTGATAAATTTAAAGGATTTGCTTTAGAAAAACAAAAGAGAACTGAAAAGATAGGTATTATAAGAGCCTTTTTAAAATTATTAGATAAAATTGTAAAATTATTTACAAGAAAATCAAATGAAATAGACTTATTGTTTAATAGAATTTACACAGGAGAATTTAAAAATACACAAAGAAAACAATTTTCTGACAATCTTACAGAAGCATATGCTCTTATTCCTACAATAAGGCAAATTGTAATTAATCCTGCTACAGGTAAACCTAGAACTGAACCTTATTATTTATCTGATAATGAACAATCACAACTTATAAATATGATTGTTGCTTATATGGCTAAAGATAAAAGTACTAAATCTTTTGATGATAAATTTGATAGAGCTAGCAAACAATTATTAGAAGAAGTATGGTCATTGGATACAATATATGCCTTAAACAATGCTATTGGAGAAAATGATAGAAAGAAAATAAAAGATGCTATTGGGAATACAGTTATTGCTTATAGATTTTTATTAGGTGATAGATTAAATGAAAATCCTAATACTTATGATATTAACTTTACAGGTGATGACACATATTCAAATAGAATGACTAAAAATTATTCTATTAAAGTTGATGATAGATTAGCTCCCAATGATAAAGGTGAATATTCAAGAGAGCTATTAAAAATAATGGTTCAGAAAGAATATGAAAAAATTGTTACATTAGAAGGATTTATTCAATTAATAGATGATATAGAAAATGATATACAAACTGTGGATATAGAAAATGCAGTAGGTACAGGTGATGATAAAAGATTTGATGCAGGTATATCTGAATTTAATGTTGTAAAACAAAATGTAGGATTAATTAGAAAATTCTTATCTAGTATTATATATACAAGAACAAATCCTATAACAGGTATTAAAACACTTGCTACAGCAGATCCTGTAGAAACTTTTAATACAATTGTACAAGCTACTACTAATTTATCAGATGACAATATTATACCTTCTTTAAAAAATTATTCTGAAATAATAAGAGAAGATGGTTATATTAATGAAGCAGATGTTATAGAAGCAGTATATAATGCATTAGTTACTAAAGAACATAAAGAAAAAGATTCACAGTTTGTTAATTTATTTAAAAATATTTTTCAAACTATAGAATTACCTTATATGTTTTTCTCTGTTGATAAAAACACAGAAAAAGGATTCTCTTATACTTTAAAAGATAAGTTATTAGATACAGATTTAGTAGCTAAAAAGAAATCATTATATCAAGAATTTGCAGCCACTTTTGAAAAAGAACATAAGTCAGCAGAATATAAAGAACATGTAAAAAATCTTAAAAGTCTTATTAATAAATATTTTGAAAGTAAGAATCTTAGTGTTAAAACTATGGTTGCTACAGAATCTATTGATAAAGTAGCACAATTATTTGCTGATGCTTTTACAGGTATTGGATTTAAAATGGCTAAGTCTTCTATGAAACTAGCTTTACTACATCATTTATCCAAAGAATATACAATGGAATATAATCTGTATGTACCTGATGCAGATAAAAACTATTTAGAATCCTTTTCTGATTTTATCAAAGAACAACAATATTTTGATAAAACTTCTATATCTTCATTTTATAATACTTTCTTGCAATCAGATACTTTGTTAACAGCTTCTAGTATTGTAAATATTATAGAACCTACTAATAGGAAAGTTCCAGAATCTTTAAAAGCATTTGATGCTCAATTAAAAAAAGCATTGCTCTTTATATTTAAACATGATCCTAAAATGAAACCATCTGTATCTAAAAATGCAGAAGGTAAGCCTATTTATAGATATGTAAGACCAAATCCTTTAAGTTTAATATCTAATAAATTCAGAAGAGAAGGATTAAAAACTACATTAGAAACAGATGAATTATGGGATAGATTTTTAAAAGAATTTGCTATAGACGATCCTATATATGGAGCATATATAAATGGTGCTGAAAACAAAGAATTAGACCTATTTTTTAAGAACTTTAGTAATGCTCTATTTGGTGGTGTTCAAGAAAGTGAAAATTATACTAAATTTAAAGAAGGTAAAAACTTTAGTGATTTAGATAAGCAATCTTTATTATTATTAAATATTGCGGCATTTACAAAAATAAGAACTCAAACAGAAGGTAATACATCTATAAAAACTTTCTTAAAACAATATCATCAACTAGAATCTATTGGTACAAATTATTTTGTTACAGCAATGTATCATAAAGAACATGCTACAAGTAATACTAGAATTAATTCTATAATAAAAGGTAAAATAGAACAAGAATATAATAGAATTAAAAGAGAATATGCTAAAGCACAAACTAATTTAGAATTATTTGCTAGCAAAACAGAAAATAACCTAATTTTAAATTATAATGCGCTTGATGAATATTCTTTAGAAAATGGAGAAATTGTAAGAACTTTAAACACAACAAGTAATAAATTAAGAGCTTATAATTTTGTAGTAATGAATGATGTGTTTGATGAAAACCCTGAATTAAAAACAAAACTAATTGAAGCTGCAAAAAAAGGAGAAGATTTTATATCTACAGCAGAACTAGAAAAACTAATCAATGAATATGCTAATAATCAATTTGAAATATTCTTACAAGATTATAAAGATACTGGGATCATTGATAGTACTGATAAATCTACATTATTACCAAAAGTAATTAATATTGATTATAGTAATATAAAAATAGAAGAATATTATGCAGGTTCTAAAAATCCTATTGTATCATTATTAAGAGATATGTTTTTCAATAGTTTAGAATCTAACTGGACATTAAATACTCTTATTGATGGTGATGCTGCTTTAAACATTAAAAATAAAGTAGATCTAGTGAAAAGGTATAAAAAATTAGGTGCAGCAGGTTCAACATTAAGAGATGGTACACATACTGTATTATTCTTAAATACTGTTACTCAATATATTAATGAAAAATATCCTACTTATGGACCATATAGAAGTGTAAATCAAATTTTAACAGATCCTTCTATAATAGATGAAACAATAAAAGAAGAATTAATTAAAGATTTTGAATCACAAGTTAAAGATGGTAGATTGGGAGATTCTTTTCAAAAAACATTTGATGGTCAATCCATATCAAATGTAATGCATGTTATAGACATGTTAAATAAATTTGGTAGAGTAAATGATACTATTAAAAATATAATGATTGATAAATCATTTAGAGAATTGACAGAACAAGAAATAGCATTATTATCCCAATATCAAGTATCATTTAATTCTAAAAAGACTGTAACTTCTTCAAGACATTTTTATCTTAAATTATCAGAAATGACATTAGATAGAAATGATGTTAGTCTATTATGGAATCCTCATACAAATACTTTTGCTAGCAAAGAAGAAAGAAAATTATTATATTCTGAATTAAAGCCTTTGTATCATAAAATATATAATCTTAGACTTGATATAAAAAATGAAAATGATAATGATATAAAACAACAATTATTATCGGAATTACAAACTACTGTAAAAACTGCTCATTCTTATTTTAAAGCTTATCCTGGTAGAGAAATGAGACATAATTTACTTAATACCATGGAGTATTATAATATAGATCAAGTAGTAGATACAGAAGCTTCTAAAAATACAACCATATATGGATTAGATGTACAATTAGAAAGTCTTAATCAAGATGGGTATTATGATGGTTATTTTCATACACAAGAGATTAACAATGAATCTAAATATTTACAGGTAGAAACATCAGGACAGCATGATGATGTATCTTATGCTGTACAATTAAAAATGCTAGCAATTGCAGATTTATTAAATATTGACGAAATATTAAAGAATGAAACTTTAACTACAGATGAAATAAATGGATTAAAAGAATTAAATACTTTAATGTATAAATATCAAAATGCTTTAAAAGAATCAGCACAATCAAGATTAGATTATTTTCAAAATGTAATGAGAAATGGTGATAATATTGATATGGGAGAATTATATCAAATTATTGGTAGTAGTTTGGAAAAACAAGGCGCTGGTGAAAATATGATTAAATTTTTTAGAGTAGATCCTGTTACAAATAAACCTGTATTTAATAGTAATATGCCTATTATTAGAAGTATGCTTACTTATTATGTTTTTTCTATGTATAGTAAAAATATAACAGATGAAAAAACTACAGGTAAAAAATATATTCATGAATCTGCTTGGGGAAATAAAGTAGTACACGATACTTTCACAGGACAAGTTATAAGAACAGATACAATAAAAAATAATCCTTCTGTTTATTTTAAAGAAGATGGGACATTACTTGATAGATATATAACCAGAGAACTAGCTACTTATGAAGAAGAAATAAATGGTATAAAACATATTACAGTAGAAGTAATGATTTCCATACCTGACTTAAATGAAAAAGAAAAACAATTTTATATGAATCATTTAACAAAAGGTGTTGGTACTCGTATTCCTACAGAAGATAAAAGATCTATGGTATCATTTAAAGTAGTAGATTTTGTAGATGGCTCAAAACAAAATGCTTTTATAATGCCTTATTTTGCACATATGTTAGCAGGTTCTGATTTTGATGTAGATCCTTTATACGCTCAGCATTTAGCTTATTTTAAAGATGTATTTGGTGATTATAAAGTATACGGAGAATATACAGAAGAAAATAAAAATAAAGAAAAATTTTTAGAATATATTAATTATTTATCTGAAAAATCTGAATTTAAAGATGCTATAATAGAACATTATGATGATCATTTGTCTGATATTGTAGAT
>DAOPJC010000074.1:0-5159 GCA_035399485.1 Bacilli bacterium | reverse complement strand
AATGGATTATATTTAAATTTTTCATAGTCAGTAACACATTTATTTTCTTCAATCCAATTTAAATAATCATTTTGATATTCTAAAGTATAATATATATTTTCTATCCCTCTTTTACCAAATTGATATCTAAAATATTTATAATTTTCTTTAATAATTGTTTTAGAAATTTTAAATTTATTCTTTTGATAACTTCTTTTTAAAGTTCTTTTAAAAGCTTTAATTATATATTTAAATGAATTACCAAAATTCATAAATGCATACTTAATTCTGTCTTTTATCTTAGTTATTAATGATAATTTTTTAGTTATTATTACTTCTTCTTTTTTACCACTTTTAACAATTATTTCAATTAATTTTGCTTTACCATCTATATTTGCACAATATCTAAAACATCCATTTTTAACAATATCTTTAAATACAATATCATGTCCCATATAGTCAATATCTTCATATTCTATTTCTTTGTTATCTATTTTTATTATTATTTTTTCGTTTCCATATAAAAACCCTTGAATAGAAATTCTTGGGTTTTTAAAACCGCCAACACTAAACTCTTTAATAATAGTTTTCATATTATACCTCTTCTGCAAATCCTTTTTGAAGTTTTTCAAACACTTTATATCCAATAAAGAATAATCCTAAACTAACTATAAATACGATACCTAAAATTTTAAAGTCTGGCATAACTTTGTAATAGAATATATCACGATATGCATTTATTAAATGTGCCATTGGATTTAAATTAATTACCCATCTAAGTTTAGCTGGGAAGATATCTGGAGTATATAAAATTGGTGTTGCATAAAATAACATATTTAAAATAAACAACATAATATTTTCTATATCTCTAAAATATAAATCAATTGCACTTAAAATAAATGTAATACCTAACATTAAGACATATTGAATAATAACAATTATTGGTAAATAAATTAAATTAATACTAAATCCTATTCCACTAAATAATACAAATATTGATACTATTACTAATGAAATTAAGAAGTTTACAAGAGCACTTGTTACTGATGATATTGGAAGTATTATTCTAGGAAAATATACTTTTTTAATTATATTAGCATTCACTAAAACTGATATCATACCAACATTAATAGACATCGTAAAGAAAGTCCATGGAATAATACCTGTAATTAAATATATTAAATAATGATCCATACTCATACGCATTATATAAGGGAATATTATGGCATATACAACAACTGATAATAAGGGATTTAAAAAGCTCCATAAAACGCCTAAGAAAGATCCTTTATATTTACCTCTAATCTCTTTTTTAACATTTGATTTTAAAAATTCACGATATTGTTTTAAATCTTTAATTAATTGCATAATTCACCTACTTACAAATATCCTTATATTCTTTAATTACTTCTTTTGGATTTCCGTCCATGCGTACTTGTCCTTCATAAATCCAAATTGCTCTAGTACATAATTCATTAACTCTATCTAAATCATGAGTAACCATAACGATTGTAGTATCACTCTTTTTAAGTTCGTCTAATCTTTTAAAACATTTATCTTGGAAATGTTGATCACCTACTGCTAAAATCTCATCAATAAGTAAAATATCAGCATCTACATTAATTGCGATACTAAAAGCAAGTCGCATATACATACCTGATGAATATGTTCTTACTGGGTTATCTATATAATCTTTTAATTCAGAAAATTCAATTATTTTTTCTAATCTTTCATCTATTTGTTTTTTAGAAAGTCCAAAAATAGAAGCATTAAAATAAATATTTTCTCTTCCTGAAAAATCTGGATGAAATCCTGCTCCTAATTCTAGTAAAGAAGTTAATTTACCTTTTACAATTACTTTTCCTTTAGTTGGATATATAATCTTTGTGATTAATTTTAATAAAGTAGATTTACCACTACCATTAGTACCAATTAAAGCAACTGTTTCACCTTTTTTAATATCTATATTAATATTATTAAGTACAGTTTTAACTTCATTTTTATTTCTTTTCCAAAAAATTAACTTTTCTTTTAAAGTACTAGCTTTATCATAATATAATTTAAACTGTTTAGTTAAATTTTTTACTATTACAGCATTTTCTTTTTCTTTCATAAATACACCTCATATATAATGTTTACTAAATAATTATACCATATATATACCAACTTTAACAATAAAATAGATGGGTATATATAGAAAAAATACTAGATAACTAGTATTTTTTAATTAATGTTTTTTCTTTTTCTACATATTCTTTTAAATATGTTCCATATTCATTTTTTTTCATTAGTTCTGCACGAGCTAATACTTCCTCTTTTGTTAACCAACCGTTCTTATAACCTATTTGTTCTAAACAACTAACTATTTTACCTGTATTCTTTTCAATTGCGCGTATTGTGCAAGCAGTATCAAGTAAACTTTCATGAGTTCCAGCATCAAACCAGTTAAATCCTCCACCTAATAATTCAGCTTTTAATCTTCTTTGTTTTAAATATAAATCATTCAATGAAGTTATTTCTAATTCATTTCTTTTTGATGGTTTTACTTTTTTAGCCATTGTAGAAACACCACTAGGATAAAAATATAAACCTGTAATTGCAAAATTACTTTTTGGTTGTTCTGGTTTTTCTTCTACACCTATTACATTATTATTTGAATCAAATTCCATAATACCAAATCTATTTGGATCTTTAACTTCTGTTCCAAATATAGTTGTTTCATCATTATAAGCATTTTCTCTAGCATTATTAAGCATTTTAACAAAACCATTACCATAGAAAATATTATCTCCAAGTACCATTGCACATGGTTCATTGTTAATAAAATCTTCTCCTAAAATAAATGCTTGAGCTAAACCATCAGGTGATGGTTGAACAACATATTCAAAATTTACTCCATACTTTGAACCTGTTCCTAATACTCTTTTAAATTGTTCTTGATCTTCTTTAGTTGTAATAATTAAAATATCTCTAATACCCGCTAACATTAAAACAGATATTGGATAATAAACCATTGGCTTATCATAAACAGATAATAATTGTTTACTTATTCCTTCCGTAATTGGATAAAGTCTTGTCCCAGACCCACCAGCTAAAACTATACCTTTCATAAAAACCTCCCTGAATTTATATATTTATTATAACATAACTATATACTTTATAAAACATTTTGTTTACATTATAAAATTGAAATTATTTTATATTTATTGAGTTTTACTGTATAATTATTATAGGTGATAGTATGAGTAAAAAGAAAGATAATTTAGAAGAATTCTTTGAAGAAGTTAATGATAAAAACAAAGAATTAAATAATAAACAAGAAAGTAATAAAAAAGTTAAAAAACGAAATGAAGATAAACCAAAAGAAAGTAAAATAAAAACTGTTTTAATAGCAATTGCTTTAATACTTGGAATAGCATATATATTGTTACAAATAAAAGATAGTTTTAATAGTATTAATTATATAAAGAATATATTAAACTATTCATTATTACTAATAATATTAATATTTATTAGTATATCTATTATAGGTAATAAAAAAATACGTAATATACTTAGTTCATTATCCGCAATATTATTAATTGCTTTAATAAGTATTAATATATTAGAAACTAAAGATGTTATTAAGTTCCCTACTCTAGCAGTTATGAAAAATTTAAATAATACTACTTTAGTAGATGCGATGAAATGGGCATCAAAAAATAAAATTGATTTAAATACAACATATGAATTTAGTGATAATTATGATGAGGGTTATATTATATCTCAAGATATTATACCCAATACTCTACTTAAAAAAATCAAAAAAATTAATATAGTTGTTTCAGATGGTCCTAATTATGAAAAAGAAGTTACAATTAATGAAATGACAGGCTTAAAAGTTGATGATTTATTAAAATTTATAAAAGAAAATCATTTAAAAAATGTTTCTATTAATTATGAAGTAAATAATGAAAAAGAAAAAGATATAATAATATCTCAAAGTACTAAAGGTACAATAAAAAGAAAAGATGAAATTAGTTTTACTGTTTCACTTGGTAGTCAAGAATCATTAAAACCAATTAAAATTAAAGATTTAACAAACTTAAGTGAATTTGACGCTACTCTATATTTAAAGAGTAATGGCATTAAATATAATATTACTTATGAATTTAATAGTAAAATAAAACGTGGTTATGTAGTTAGCCAAGATAAAAAGAAAGACACTAAAGTTGATCCAAATCAAGATACAGTTGATTTAGTTATTTCAAAAGGTAAAGAAATTAATGTTCCTGATTTTACAGGTAAAAGTGTTAATGATGTATTAGAATGGATTTCAAAAAATAATTTAAAATCAAGCTTTGCAGAAAACTTTAGTTTAACTGTTAAAGATGGTGAACTAATAGGTATTAATTATAATAAAGATGATAAATTAGAAGAAGGTACAAAAATAATAATTACTACTTCAAAAGGATATTTAACAGTACCTAAGTTTAATTCATTAGCAGAATTTATTAATTGGGCTAATGCAAACGGAATTAGATATACTCAAGATTATCAATATAGTAATACAGTTTCTAAAGGAAATATAATTAGTTTATCACTTGCTACTGGAGCAAAAGTTGATCCTAATAAAGATAGTATAGGCGTTATAATATCATATGGTGCTCCTGTTACTATACCTAACTTTGTAGGTAAGAATAAAAGTGAAATTACTTCTACTTGTAAGAGTGTTGGGTTAAATTGTAATTTCTATTATATAGGTTATTCAAATACAGCAGCTGATGTAGCAACTAATCAAACAATTGGTGCTGGTAATAAAGTTGTTAGTGGTACATATATTAAAATAGGATTAAGTAATGGTCCTGCTAAAACATATAGTTTCTATATTCAAGCAGAATGGATGATAAATTCAACTGCTGATAATACAATCGCAACATTAAAAAAATATTTAAGTGCTAGTTGTCCTGGTGTTACATTTAACTTTGTTAAGAAAGCACATACTAGTTCACCTTCTGGATTTATTCATCCATCTTCTCCAGTACAAGGTGGTAACAATAATTTTACTCAAGGTCAAACTTATACAATATGGATTGTTGAATAATAAAATATTAGAGTTTATCTCTAATATTTTTTTGCATAAAAAAAGTAAACTAATGTTTACTTATTTTGCTTCTCTTAATGCTTTTTCAATTGCTTCA
>DAOPJC010000073.1:0-5278 GCA_035399485.1 Bacilli bacterium | reverse complement strand
ATCATATTTTAAACTTGTGTTTTTATTTGATGTCTACTCAGTGGGATGCATTTCACAACTAATTGTGCTTTTTTTGTTATTAAATTTTCTATGAAGTGTTTATCAGTATTTGTTTTATCAGAATATAATTCAATATCATTCTTAAAATATCTTAAAGAAGTTTCTTTGTTAGAACTAATGTAAGCATTTTTCTTATAATCACAATGTATAATATCACTATTTAATTCACTATTCTTAATAGCGTATTCATCTTCATTAACTCTAATAAATATTTTTTTTGTTTCTTTGATAGATTGATTTGAATTGTTAGCTTCATTATAGGTAAAAATTACTGAATTATCATAAATTAAAATTTTTATTATTTTATTACTTTTTAAACTTTTACTTTCAATTAATAACAAATCGTTATCAGAACATTTAATTTTAACTTTATTATTATTAATGAAACTATTAACAAAATTTCTAATTTCATTATAAAATTTACTGTTTGTACAACATTCTAATCTTCTTAAAATGTCTTCTTTATCATATAACATAATAGGCCCCTTAATAACTAGAATTATGATATCATAAATTAAATTAAAGTCAATAAAAAAAGGATGTAAATCCTTTTTATTTTTCATAACTTGATTTAATATCACTATCTATTATGTCTAAGTTGTAACTTTTACGAATTTCTTTCCAAGCTTTAGTAATTAATTCAGTATCATCAGTTTCTTTTTGTTTTAAAACAGCATCTAATACATCGTCTTTTACTTTATCTAAAGCAGGTTTTTCATCTTGACTAATTCTTGTGATAATGAAATATCCATAACTTGATTCTACTGGGCTAGTAGTGTATTTACCATCTTCTAGATTAGCACAAGCATTCCAAAATTCATTTACAACATCAGATTTAGTAAATCCATCATATAATCCACCTTGACTAGCAGTAGTTGAATCATCTGAATGTTTTTTAGCTAGTGTAGCAAAATCTTCACCATTTTTAAGCTTTTCAATAACTTCGTTAGCTTCTTTTAAAGCTTCTGCTTTTTTAGTTGCTTTTTCTTCATCTGTCATATCATCTTTTGTTTCAGGTGTAATTAAAATATATCTTGCATGCATACTTCCAACGATATCTGAATCATAGTAAGAATTAATTTCATCTTTACTAATCATATTAGCTTTAATATATTTTTCAGCTGTTAAAGTTAATAAATGATCTTTAGCAATTGCTTTTAAGAATGTATCTTCATCAGCATATCCAGCTTCAGTTAAAGCATTAGCAAAATCATATCCGTATGAAGCATATTGAGCTTTAACGTTTTCTAAATAACTTTTAGCATATTCATCAGCAGCTTTTGTATCTTTAATTTCTTTTGATGCAATATATTGATCAATAAGATTTAATAATACTGTAGAACCACCTTGAGTTTTTAACTCAGTATATAAATCTTTAGCAGTGAAGTCTTTACCATCTAGTTTAGCGATAACATCTTCTCCATTTTTTAAAGTAGGTATTGTTCTTGGTCTGTCAATAAACATTCCTAATGCAATGCCAACAACAACCATGCCTACACATAATAGTGACACTTTAATTTGTTTTTCATTGATTTTATTTTTCATAAAAATCTCCTTCCTCATATAGTACAATGGTCACATCATACGATAATATTTTATCAAATAAACTTAATAATATCAATATTTATTTAAAGTATTCACATATATTTCATAATTCCATAAAATAAAATGAAAAGATAAAAAGGAGGATGAAGTATGTGTAACACAGGTATTTCTAGTGCAGCAATCGTTTTAGTATTATTTATTCTTTTAATAATTATACTTGGGGCTTATATTTAAGCCTTTAAAGGGAGGTGTTAAATATGTCTTGTCAAAATAGTAATTGTGAATCAAAACCAACTCCAAGAACATTTAATTATGTAACATTAATAGTATTGTATATACTACTTGCTATCATACTTGGTGCATGGATTTGGTAAAAAGAGAATTTTTCTCTTTTTTTATTGTAAAATTAATGAAAAAATCGTAAATTAGCCTTTACAAAATATATTATTTAAGGTAAAATAATGGTGTTGAGTGGAAAATAGTGGGGAAAAGTGGGTGATTATCATGTTCATGGGAGAATATCATCATACCTTAGATGAAAAAGGTAGAATTACTATACCATCTAAAATTCGTTATGATTTAGGTGAAGAATTCATTATGACTCGTGGTCTAGATAATTGTTTATTTATTTATCCAAAAGAAGCATGGAATAATATTATTAGTAAATATAAAGATTTACCTAATACTAAAGATGCTAGAAATTTTATGAGATTCTTTTTATCAGGAGCAATAACTTGTACTTTTGATAAACAAGGAAGAATTAATATACCAATTCCACTAACTGCGTATGCTGGACTTATAAAAGAATGTATTATCATAGGGGTTGATGATCGTCTAGAAGTTTGGAGTAAAGATGCTTGGGAGAAATTCCTTGATCTTAACGAAGCAAATATGACAGAAATAGCAGATAATTTATTTGCTCCAAAATTTAATTCATAGGAGGACAATATGCATATAAGTGTACTATTAAATGAATGTATTAAATATTTGAACTTAAAAGATAATAGTACAGTTGTAGATTGTACACTAGGATATGGTGGACATAGTAGTGAAGTATTAAAGAGAATACCAAATGGTTTCTTATATGCATTTGATCAAGATGAAGAAGCAATAAATAGTAGTACAAAAAGGCTACAAGAAATAAATAATAATTTTGAAATAATTAGTTCAAATTTTGTTAACTTATATGAAGAAATTAAAAAAAGAACTAATGAGGTAGATGGAATACTATATGATTTAGGAGTTTCATCACCACAACTTGATGAAGATGAAAGAGGATTTAGTTTTCATAATGATGCAAAATTAGATATGCGCATGGATAAAAGAAATAAACTTTCAGCTTATGAAGTTGTTAATGAATATAGTAAAGAAGCTTTAATAGATATTTTGTATAAATATGGTGAAGAAAAATATGCAACTAGTATAGTAAGAGGAATAATTGAATATAGACAAAATAAAAAAATAGAAACAACTTTAGAATTAGTAGAAATAATAAAGAATAATGTTCCTTTTAAGTATTGTAGAGATAAACATCCTGCAAGGAAAACTTTTCAAGCTATTAGAATAGAAGTAAATCATGAATTAGATGTATTTGAAAATAGTCTTAAACAAGCATTAGAATTAATTAATGTTGGTGGTAGAGTATGCGTTATTACATTTCATTCATTAGAAGATAGAATATGTAAAAATATATTTAAAGAGTATAGTAAAATAGATGAAAATTTAAAAAAATTACCAATTATACCAGAAGAATTAATGCCAAAGTATAAGGTGATTGCTAATATAGATCCTACAGATGAAGAAATACTTAATAATAATCGTGCAAGAAGTGCAAAATTAAGAGTAATAGAAAGGATAAGATAAATATGAGAAAAAGTAAAAATGTATCAATTAGACTTACAAAAGGTGAAAGATTCTTAGTTTCTTGTTGTGTATTTTTAGGATTTGCTATGGTTCTTGTCCAAGTATTTTGTGGCGCTAAACAAGGTAATTTAAGTATTAGTGTAGAAAAATTAAAATATGAAATAGATAATCAAGAAAAAACTAATGAAAGTTTGGTAATGCAAGTAAATGAATTGACTTCATACGATACAATCAAAAATGTTGTAAAAGATATGGGATTGGCGTATAATAATGAAAATATAATTGTTATTAGCAAATAGTCGAGGTGAATTATTAATGAAAGACAAAAATGTATTAAAGAATAAGTGGAAAGCACCAAAATCCTTTATGTTTTTTGTCTTTTTTTGTTTGATTTTAATAGTAGCTCAATTAGTATATGTTTCTTTATTTCCAAACCTTTATGGAATAAATATGAAAACATTTGCAGCTAATCGAAATACTTACTCAACAGCATTATATGCTAAAAGAGGAACAATATATGATAGTGAAAATAATGCTTTAGCACTTAATGTTTCATCATATACTGTAATTGCGTATTTAAGTAAAACAAGAACAGGCAGTAGTAAAACTCCTAAACATGTTGTTGATATAAAAAAGACTGCTGAACAATTATCACCAATATTAAATATGACTGTTGAAAAACTAACAGAATTACTAAGTAAAAATGTATATCAAGTTGAATTAGGACCTGGTGGTCGAGGAATAAGTGAACTTGTAAAACAGGAAATAGAAGATTTAAAATTACCTGGTATAGATTTTGTTGAATCATATAAAAGATATTATCCAAATGGTGATTTTGCTTCATATATATTAGGTTATGCAAAGAGTAATGAAGTAGAAGAAAAAGATGGTAAAAAAACTACTGAAATAGTAGGGGAATTAGGACTAGAATCTAAATATAATGAATGGTTAACTGGTACTAATGGTTATTTATCATATCAAAGAGATAGATATGGTTATAAGATTCCAGATACAGTTGAAAATAGAGTAGAAGCTATAGATGGGGCTAATATATATTTAACTTTAGATTCAAATATTCAAAGATTTACTGAAAGTGCAATGCGTGATTTAGAATCAACATATGCTCCTTCGTGGGGGACAATAACCGTAATGAATGCTAAAACGGGAGAAATATTAGCATCCTCTTCTATTCCTACATTTGATCCAAATGTAAGAAATATAACAAATTATCAAAGTCCTACTGTTACATATACATATGAACCAGGAAGTACAATGAAAATATATTCTTATATGTGTGCAATTGATTCAGGTAAGTATGATGGCTCTAAAGTTGTTAAATCAGGAAGTTTGATGATAGGTGATGACGAAGTAAGAGACTGGAACCGTGTAGGATGGGGTTATATAACACTAGATAAAGGATTTGCTTATTCATCAAATGTTGCAGCATCTACTTTAGTTCAATCAGTCATAACAAAAACAGAATATAGAAATTGTTTAGAAAAATTTGGTTTTGGTGAAACAACTGGTGTAGAACTTGCTAATGAGTCATCAGGTAGTATTAATTTTACTTATCCAATTGAAGTTGCAACCGCATCATTTGGTCAAGGTGTAACTACTACTGTTATGCAACATTTACAAGGATTATCAATAATTGCTAATGATGGTAAAAAGATAACTCCTAGAATAGTAAAGAAAATTGTTGATCCTAATACTAAACAAGTATTATATGAAAGTACAATTAATAAATCTGAACAATTAGTTAAAACTTCAACTGTAAATAAAATTAAAGACTTAATGTATGAAGTTGTTA
>DAOPJC010000072.1:0-5831 GCA_035399485.1 Bacilli bacterium | reverse complement strand
TTTTGATTTAATAGTTACTCGTGAAGTTTCAAGATTTGCAAGAAATACAGTTGATACATTACAACAAACTAGAGAATTGAAAAGAATAGGTGTTGAAGTATATTTTACTGAAGATAATATATGGACATTCAATGATGATGATGGAGAATTGAAATTAACAATAATGGCAACACTTGCACAAAATGAAAGTAAGAAAACATCTCAAAGAGTTAAGGCAGGACAAAAAATATCATTTCAAAATGGTGTGTTTTATGGAACCGGAAACATTCTTGGATATGATAAAGTTGGAAAAGATATGATAATCAATCCAGAACAAGGAGATATAGTAAAATTCATTTTTGATTCATATCTGCATGGAAATGGAACAACAACGATAAAATATGATTTAGAAAGAAAAGGATTTTTGACAGCTACTGGTAAAAAAACATGGAGTGCGGGAACAATTACAAGAATTCTTCAAAATCCCTTTTATTGTGGTACCATTATATATAGAAAGTGCTATGTTGCTGATTATCTAGAACAAAAAGCTAGAAAGAATAATGGCGAAGTAGAACAAGTAATAATTGAAGGAAGACATGAACCTTTGATTTCAAAAGAGGATTTTGAAAAAGTACAAAGTATTATTTCTAAACATTCAAAATATATAACAAACAAAAGAAAATGTGGTCATGGAAAAGCTACAAGTGTATGGAGTAAAAAATTAGTATGTAAATGTGGCTCAACATTTAATCGCAGAATATATCATAGAAACGTAGATAGCACTACATATTGTTATCAATGCTATAATCAAAAGAATACAGGATCTGCAAATGTAAGAAAAAGGCAAGGAGTAGATTTAGAAGGTGCTTGTGGTATTCCATCAGTACAGGAATGGAAATTAACTTTAATAGCAAATAATTTATTTTCAAGATTATGTAATGATAAAGAAAGAATAATTAAAATTGCAAATAAATTAATAGAAACAAATATAGTCGAGGAACAAAAAGAAGACAATGGTGAAGTGGAAATAATAGATAAAAAAATAGAAACACACAAATTTAAATTATCAAAACTATTAGATTTATTTTTGGCAGATACTATAACAAAAGAAGAATATACACATAAGAAAAAAGAAGTTGAAGATAATATTGCCATTTTAAATAAAAGAAAAGAAGATATAATTATCTCAAATGATAAGCCTGAAAATAATATAAACAATAAGATTTCAGAATTAAAAAAGTTAATAAATAATATTCTTTACGATTCTAATTCAAATATTTCAGATAAGATGATAGATGGATTAATTAACAAAGTAGAGGTAGATGATGATAAGTTTACGATTAAATTAAATTGTGGTAGTAATAATGATGAAGCAACCTTAATTACTAAATTTGTTATTACAAAAGATGATATAACAAGATTTGTAAAAGAAAATAATACTTATAAAAAGTTAAGAATAAAGAAACCAATCATAGTTGATATATGTATATAGACTAGAGTGCTTTTTGCATTCTAGTCTTTTTTTATTGCTTTAATAAACAAAATTATAAATTTCATGTTATAATTAGTTTAGTTATATGGACCGCATATAAAGTCAAAATAAGTTAAATCTTAATTTATATGTATCTCAAACTAAACAGTGGCACAAGCTGCATTAAAAGATAATAAATAATATAAAATTAAGAGAAATCTTAATTTTTTTTGTGTTATAATATTAACCAATGTGGTGGTGATATTGATGTATAAATATTTTAAAGAATTAGAAAATCCCAATGATTTTTATATTTATTTAAAAAAAATAGATTATATAAATAAAAATGAATATTATATAAAAAATATACCATTAGATGGTATTAATATAGATAAAGTGCTTATTAAAGAATTAGAATTCATAAGAATGCTAATATTAGGAATGAATAAAAAAATTTCAAAATATAATATGACATATGAAGAGTATATGCGCTTCTATGATTTTTTTACTTTAAGAGATGAAAATGCAAATTATTATTTAGATAATCATAGTTTAAATTTAAATACAACAGATTTAAGACATATACTACAAATGTATTCAATATTATCAAATCCTTTAATAGATTTTTTTCCAGAATATAAAGAAAGAATATCAAAAATAAAACAAGATATTTTAAAAATAATAAAACAAATAGAAGAAAAAAGTACAATTATCATAGAAAAAAAAGCTGAATTAAAATATATTCTTCCTAATGCATGGTTCATAACCCCATATGGATATTTATATAATACTGGAGGAGAAAATGGCCATAAAGAAGGGAATTTAATTTATCCATTTCACAATTTAATAAAACAAGCATTATATAACAATAAATTAGTACCAGAAACTAATACATTAGAAAAAATAAATAGTATTTTAAAAAGAGGATATGTTACTCAATTAGAATTTGATTATTATGCACATCTAATATATAGAGTTCCTACTATAAAAACCCCAGAGGTTGAATTAGAAGAAGAAAAATATAAAAAAATATTAGAAATGGATGAAGAAGAATTTTTAAAAATTGATTATGAAAATTTACCTTGTCCAGAAAGAAGCTATCAAAAAATATTATTAATCTGGTGATAGGACATTTATCAGCAGAAGATTCATTATATAAAACATTTGCAAAACTAAATTTATCAAATCAAAAGATAAAAAATATAAAAAGAATAGAAGAATTGACTAATTCATATATGCCAGATATATTAGTAAGATATTCAGGCTTTCATAAAATAGAATCTCAATTGGATAAAATAATTACAATTTCGTCAATTAATGAAATTGATGAATTTAGGGGATATATTGATAAGGGATGGACTTTACAACTAATACCAGGGATTATATATAATCAAAAGGAAGATGAAATTATAGAAATGAATTTCAATTCCTATTATGTTAATAAATACTTAGAAAAAAAAGAAAAAGAATATAACGGAAAAAATTTTAATAAAAAATTGATTATTTATTAAGCCTACTTCTTGTTAATTTAAAGAAAGTAAAATTATAAAAATTGATTAAGAATATTAATAATGAAAATGAATAAACAAAATACTAACTTAGTACAAGTAGTATTAAAAGTTAATAAATAAAAGCTAGAAATAATATTCTAGCTTTTTTGTATATGAATCAATGCTTGTAAATTTCTATTTTTTAATTTATAATATATAAATAATTTGAGGAGAAATATTATGATTAACAATTACATTTTAAGCACACAAGATATTAAAAATCAATTACTTAAATATAATATTATAGACAGTTTTTTATCAGAAGAAGAGATATCGAGATGGATATCAAAATTAACTAAATTACAAATTAAAAATATATTAAGTTTAGATTTAAAACCGGAAAATATAAAATTTGATAGTAAATTATTAATAGATAATAACTTATTAAATACAAAAGATTATTTAAAAAGAATTAATGCATTAGTAAGCATTAATAATGCAGATGGTTGGTACCATTTATTTGATAGAATGCTACGTCCAGAATTTCTAAATAGTTCAAAATTTTATCAAGATATTGAAACATTAAAACAAGCCGAATGCGCACAAATACCATTATGGATAATAGGGGAATCAACTTTTATTAATAGCCCATATCATGATGAGGATTTTGAATTGTTAGTGACTTCGAAAGATATAAATGACAAAAAAAAAGATTATGTTGTTTGGGATGCTATCGCAACTGTATCAAAAAATGAGGAATCTATAAGAAGTTGCTACCATAGAAAAGATTTACAAACAATAGTAAGATATGGCTCCAAATCTTTGCAAATGTCTTGTACTTATCCAGAAGGCTCAATAAATAATTTAGCAGTTAATCCAATTTCGTTAAATTATAGTCGCCATTTAGATGATATGGAAATACTTGCTCAAAATCCAGAGATAGGCAATTTTTTATATGCAGTAATGACAGATAAAAATACAATAAGAAAGAATAATTATAGAAGAATAATTCGAGAAATGATTGATAATAAAGAAAATAAGTATTATGTTTTTATGGTTTGTTATTATGCAATTGGAGAAAAGAAAGCTATTGATGCTCAAAATATTTGTGTAGAGAATTATTTTAATGAAATAAGAAGACTATATAATATTGAAGATTTACTAAAAAAAATAGATGAAAGAATAAATGTAATTGATGGCGATTATGAAGAAATATTTACATATGGTATCGAATGTAATAGTAAAAATAATATTGAAACTAATATTTCAAATGAAAATCTATTTCAAAAAATTAAGAAAAAAATTAAAATTAAATAATTTAGTAATTAAACTTATAAAATATAAACAGACATTATATTGCAAATTATTAATATAATGATATAATAGTAAAATCAAAAAGGAGAGATAATATGAAAGATTTTTCAATAAATGAAGAAGAACAAGAAAAATTTATAACAAATTATAAAGTTTATAGAGATGCTAAAAACCAAAAATTTTTATTATTTAAAACAGCAAATCATGAACAATATTTACATGGATATTCAAAAGAAATAGAAAATAAAGTATTGGATAAGATGAAAAGCCAAACTACTACTGAAGAATTAGAGAGTAAACTAGAAATATTTCAAGATAAATATGATAGTTCAATTAACAAAACATCAGTTATGATTACAGCTAACATTGCAGTTATTATTACAATTATTGCTTTATTTGCAAATCCAGTAACATTATCAATGACTGCCTTACTTACTATAATTAATTTATTTGGATGTAGTGAATTTTTATTAAAACCAAATAAAGAAAAAATTAATGATATTAAAAAGATTTTATATTTTAATGAAAATGAAAAATTTTTAAATGATGATATAAGAAAAAAGAGTATAGTAGCAAATGTTAATGAAAAAACAGCAGATAAAATTATTAATGGCAATAATAATGAAATGATCTTCAATATTAATACTATTGATGACATGTCATTAGAAGATTTACAAGAATTAAAAGATAGTATTGAAAAAAGCAAATCAGCAAAACAAAAAGTATATAAATTAAATAAATAGAACAATTAGATAAACTAATTGTTCTTTTTTTATGAATTTGCAAAATATTATTATTGTGCTATAATAATGCGAAAAAAAAGGGGATATAGTATGAAAGATTTTTCAATGAATGAAACAGAAAGAAAAGGATTTGTAACAAAATACAGATTTGCACAAGATGAAAATGGTAAAAAGATAATATTATGTAAATCAGCAACAGGCGATGAATATATATTTAATTGTACAAAAGAAGAAGAAAACAAGATTCTAAATCAAATGAAAAAACAAACTACTAATAAAGAATTAGGACGTAAATTAAAAGCATTTGAAAATGAATATGAGTTTTTAGAAGATAAGACAATGATAATAACAATAATTAATATGTTAATATTAGTTGGTGCATTATTTTTAGTAGGAACAAATTTAACTCTATTATTAGCAATCGCAATTATTATTATACCTGTTACAATAGGTTTAAATAGAGATGCTTTATTAAAAGATACTGAAGAGAAAATAGAAGATATAGATAAAATTTTATATTTTAATGAAAATGAAGAATTACTAAACGATGATATTAGAAAAAAAGGTATAGTATCAAAAGTTAATAAAAAAATAGCTAATAAAATAATTAATGGAAATAATAAAACTCCAATATTTAATATTAATACTATTGATGATATGTCTATAGTTGATTTAGAAAATCTAAAAGAGAGTATTCTAAAATATAAGGAAGAAAAAAACGAATTAGAATTAGCTAAAGTATATAGTATAAAGAAAAGAAACAATTAGATTTATCTAATGAGAGTGTTTAGTTAAAAAAGACATTTTCAAAAAGAAGCACTTATGAGAACTGAG
>DAOPJC010000071.1:0-5832 GCA_035399485.1 Bacilli bacterium | reverse complement strand
TATCTAATCTTCTATTAGGTATAGTAACTGTAAATACATCATTATCTAATTTATATTCAAAGCCTAATCTATTTAATTCTATTTCCATATCACTAGTATTAATTGTTATACCTAACATAGTATTTATATCATTAGCTTTAAATACTACAGTTTTAGGAGTTTTATCTACTTTGTCATGAGATACAATACCAGATAAAATTTTAGCATTAGCATACTTTTCTAATAAATGACATGCTCTATTAATAGCACTTAAAGTATATTCATAATTTAAGCCTTTACCATATCTAATTGAAGCTTCACTTCTTAAGTTTAATGAAGAAGCTGTATTTCTAATACTTATAGCATCAAAAATAGCACTTTCAATTAAAATATTTTTAGTATTATTATCTACTTCAGTATTTTCTCCACCCATTACTCCAGCGATACAAACTGCTTTATTTCCATCTGTAATAACTATATCTTTAGAACTTAATATTCTTTCTTTAGAATCTAAAGTTCTAATTACTTCATTTTCTTTAGCATCTCTTACTAATACTTTATCACCTAATTTATCTTTATCAAAGAAATGCATTGGTTGACCATATTCAAGCATAACATAATTAGAAATATCTACTACATTATTAATAGGTCTCATACCTGCTGCGATAAGTCTTTTCTTAATAAATTCTGGTGATTCTTTTATTTCTACTCCTGTAACCATTTTTGCTAAATAGTATGGACATTTTGAAGTTTCTACTTTTAATTCAAAATGTGAATTTACATCATCACTAATTTCTTTATAATCTTCTTCTGGTAAAGAAACTTTTCTATTTAATATTGATCCTATTTCATAAGCAAATCCAATATGATAATAGCAATCATTATTACGATGTTTATGAATATCTAATTCATATAATGTATCATCAAGTCCTAAGAATTCTAATGGATCTTTTCCTACTTCTGCTTTAGAATCTAATTCACAAATACCTTTATTATAATTTTCTTCAGTTTTTTCTTCTAAACCTAATTCAAATAAAGCACACATCATACCAAATGATTCTACGCCTCTAATTTTACCAGATTTAATTTCAAAATCACCTGATAATTTAGCACCAACTAATGCTACTATTACTTTTATACCTACTCTAGCATTTTGGGCACCACATACTATTTGAATTATTTCGTTTCCTACATTTACTTTACATACATGTAAATGATCACTATCAGGATGATTTACACATTCAACTATTTCACCAATAACTAAATTATCAATATGATTAGTTATTACTTTTTCAACATTTACACCAGCTTTTGTAATTTTAACAGCTAATTCTTTTAAATCTTCACCATCTAAATTGACATAATCTTTTACCCAATTTAAACTAATCATCTTAATCAACATCCTTTCTATCGAAAGCTTTTAATTCTCTTAAATCTGTTTGATAGAATGTTCTAATATCATTAATACCATACTTTAACATAGCAAGTCTTTCAGCACCAAATCCAAAAGCAAATCCAGACCAAACTTCAGGATCATATCCACAATTTCTTAATACATTAGGATGAACCATACCAGCACCTGATACTGTTATCCAACCAGTGTTTTTACAAATATTACATCCTTTACCATGGCAATTAAAACAACTAATATCAGTTTCAACTGATGGTTCTGTAAATTGATAATAACTTGGTCTAAATCTTGTTTCACATTCTTCACCAAATAATTTTTTAGCAATACAATCGAATGTTCCTTTTAAATCTGATAAACTTACATTTTTATCAACTAATAATCCCTCTATTTGCATAAATTGATGTGAATGTGTAGCATCATCATCATCTCTTCTATATGTTTTACCAGGACATATCATTCTTATTGGAGTTTTACCTTCACCTTTTAACATAGTTCTAGCTTGTACTGGAGAAGTTTGACTACGAAGTAATATACTTTCATCTTCAATATAGAAAGTATCTTGAGCATCTCTAGCTGGATGTCCCTTTGGAATATTTAACATTTCAAAATTAAATTTATCTTCTTCTATTTCAGGACCATCTACTACATCATATCCCATAGACATTAATAATTCTTCTACTTCTTCAACAACACGTTCTAATATATTTGGTGCACCTACTGGTATTTTAGTTGCTGGTAAAGTAATATCAATACTTTCATTAGCTAATTTTTCATTTAATAATGCTGTTTCTATTTCTTCTTTTTTACCATCAATTAATGCAGTTGCTTTATTCTTTAAATCATTTAATTTAGCACCATAAGTCTTTTTCTCTTCAATAGATAGTTCAGCCATTTTACTTGATAAAGCACTAATAGAACCTTTTTTACCTAAGTATTCTACTCTAATATCATTAAGTTCATTCATATTAGTTACTTTTACTATTTTTTCTTCTAAACTTTTTAATAATTCTTCCATAATTTCCTCCTTAATATTAAAAAAAGAATCACATCCTATAAGGACGTGATTCTACGTGGTACCACCTTAATTTATTAATATTTCTATTAATCTTAATACTATAACGCGTTACCGTCGTAAATTTTCTTTTACAAAGCTCCAAGACGAATTCATAAAATATTACTGTTTATTTTCACCAACCATAAACTCTCTACTAGTAAATCTCTTATTACTACTTCTCTTCATCACTGTTTGTTATATTATAGCATATAAAATTTATTTTACAACTAAATTCTATTATATCTATCTTTTATTCTATCTACTCCTAAAATAGCCATTATTTCATATAAATCTGGAGTCATAGAACATTTTGTTAAAGCAACTCTAAGTGCTGTAGAAACATCTGCAACATTACCTTTAAATTTATCAGGTTCTGCTTTATATGCTTTCATATCTGAAGCATAACCTAATTCATCACATAATGCTTTAATTTTATTAAACCATTCTTCTTTATTATCATTAACATCATAATACTTATTAATATAAGTACTAGTAATATTTTTTATTTCAGATAAATCAGTAATATTCTTATATTCATATTCAAAATCATTATCAAATAATTCATCATACATATACCAGAATTGTTTTTTAATATCACTATAATTACTTAAATCTTTTCTTGGTTTTGGTACTTCTCTTTCAATATTTAACATTCTAATACTTTGATCTTTATATTTAATTAATAAATCATAAAAATCTTTATCATATTCTTGATAATATTCTAATGCTCTTTCATAAAGATCAGTTGCTTTTAAACGACTCATATATATTTTAGAAATATTATTTACTTTACCTATATCAAATAAAGCACCACTTTTATTCATTTTAGCAAATTCAAATTTAAAATCTAAATAAGTTTTTTCTTGATTTTGATTATACCATTCTTCAAAGTTACTATTTGCGATAGTAGCTAAGTAAAGCATTACTGCTTCCTTTGGTAAACCTAATTCATGATAATAACTCATTGCACATTCTGGATCTTTACGTTTAGATAGTTTTCTAACTGTTCCATTATCATTTTTCATAAGTGGAGATATATGAACATATTTTGGTGGCTCAAAACCAAACATTTCAAATAATTGAATATGTAATGGTAATGAAGGTAACCATTCATCCCCTCTTACTACATGAGTAGTATGCATTAAATGATCATCAACTAAATGAGCAAAATGATATGTAGGAAGTCCATCACCTTTTAAAATTATTATATCAATATCATTTTCAGGCATTTCTATTTGTCCTCTAATAACATCATTAAATTTTACTTTGTTTTCAAAATTACCTGGTGATTTTAATCTAATAATATATTTTTCACCATTTTGAATTCTTTCTATTGCTTCTTCTGGAGCAATATTTCTACATTTAGCGCTTTTTCCATAATATCCTATACGCATTTTCTTTTTAGCTTGATATTCTCTTAATTCTTCTAATTCTTCTTGTGAACAAAAGCATGGATATGCTTTTCCTTCTTTTATTAATTCTTTAATAAAAGCTTGATATATTTCTTTACGTTCACTTTGAATATATGGACCATAATTACCAACAGCCTCTGTTTCACTAATTGGTCCTTCATCAAAACTAATATCAAATTCTTTTAAACCATTTATTATTTTACTAATACCATTTTCCATAGTTCTTTTAGTATCAGTATCTTCTATTCTTAAATAAAATTTTCCATTTGTTTGTCTAGCAAATGTACTTCCAATAAATGACGCTAGCAAAGCTCCTATATGAATAAATCCCGTAGGACTTGGAGCATATCTTGAAACGATAGCTTTTTTATCCAAATCTCTACTAGGATACATTTTTTCATAATCTTCTATTGTTAGTGTAATATTTGGAAATATCAAATCTGCTAAGATTTTATATTGTTCCATAATTCACCTCTATTTTGACATTTCCATACCTAAATTTTGTTGTTTAATGTCTTCTATTATACTACTTGAACGTTCTATTGATGGGCAAGATTCCCCAATAATCTGTTCATTATTGATTATATTTGTTTCAAAAAATTCTAAGTTATCAGTTTTAGCCATGTTATCAACTATATTTGTTTGAATGATTCCATAACTACTAGATTTTGAAAGTAATTCTTCATTTTCAATTTCATAATTAGCTGCTTCTATTGTTCTGAACATAGCTTCAGGATCTTTAGAATTAGTTGCAATTTCTTTAATTATAATTTCATTATTATTAGTAAAATATGCTTCTAATACTTTGTCTGTTGAAATAGTTCCTAATACTAAATTTGCTATATTAGCTGCTTCTTGTTTTCTCATACTATTCACTCTCATTTCCTACTAAGAAATTTGTTAATATCTCTGTAATACCAACATTTAATGCTTTTAATTTGCCATCGCTATCAAAACCATAAAAATTATCTTTTGCAGTTATAATAGTTAAAATAGCATACATTAATTCATGTTTAGCATCTACAGTATTTAATTTCTCTTCATTTAAGTATAAAGTATCTTCTTTTGAATTATACTCTACAGCATCTTTAACTATAAATTTATTACCCTTTTTAATTTTTAATCTTTTTATTCTTTCATTAAAGTTGCTTAAATCAACTTCATTAAAATTTTGATGAAAGATTGCTATTAAATATTTAAAATTATCTTTTAAAGCATCACTTAAAGATTCATTAGAATCTATTGCTTCATAAGTTACATTTAATTGATCCATAATATCACCAATTACATTTTATCATACTTTTAAAATAAATTAAATAAATTTTATGTTTTTAATAAAAAAATAACATCTCTTTTTGAGATGTTATTACATTATTGTTAAAAATGATAAACTCTATAAGTTACTGATTGAGTAGCAGGATAATTGCCATCTATTGTTCCACCTATTCCTGTTACATATACTGACCATTGCATACCTGTTATTGTAAGTGTGTTTCCACTTAAAGATTTGGATGCTGTTGCACCTCCTGATGCAGCATATGGATAATGAACCCATCCGCCACTAACAAGATCATGTACCGCAATATAACCTGATGCACCTGGTACCCCAACAATTTCTAATATAAAATTATTAGCAGTATCTCCTGCTTTAATATATGATGCCACATTTATAGATTTATTGCCACTATAACTACCTATTAATGTCATTTTTTTAGTATCTGCTAATTGTTGTTGTAAGTCTGTTTTTTCTCCTTGTATAGTTGCAATTTGTGCTTCATATTGTGCTTTCATATCATTAAAATCAGATAATGAAACTAATTCATCTACTGTATATTCATCACCTGAATAGTTACAAGTACCTTTTGCTACTGTTACTTCATCTGTTGCGGCATTTTTATATGCTGCATATGTTTCATTTTCGATACAAATTGATACTTTTCCATCATTGAATAATTTTACTTTACCTTATTTAACTT
>DAOPJC010000070.1:0-5978 GCA_035399485.1 Bacilli bacterium | reverse complement strand
AAATAATTAATATCTTCTAATTTAGATTGATCACCATATAAAGTAACCTTAGTAACACTTGATTCTAATGAACTAATTGCTTTACCAAAGGCAACTGTACCATTTGGCTTAACTTTTACTATTACTTCTTTACTTGGAGAAGCAATTTCTACTTCTACATCTATTTTGTTTGGCACTATTTCTACATCAATGATATTACCCTCATTATCATAAGCTTTTAATTCAACATCTTTAACTGTAAATGTTCCAACTTCTTGTGATACTAAATCATCTACATCTAGTAATGCTTTTACACTTGCAACTTTATCAAGTTGGCTTTGTGAACCTTTTACAATCACCTTATCACTCTTTATTTTTGTTTTACTTATAATTAATTTTGAATCTAATTTATCTTTATTTAATATATCAACAGATAAATTCTTAGTTTGTGATACTTTATCATAAATTGTTACATTAACTGTAGATGGATTAACCATATATTCTAGATTTGTTAATGATTGATTGTATTTTATATTAACTTTATGTTGTCCTGGTTTTAAACCAGTTAAATCTACTGTAACATCATATGATGTCATTTGTTTAGCAATAAATAAATCTGTTTTACTACCTATTAATGTAATATCAACTGCATCAGGTAAGCCTTCTACAACATATGCCTCTTCATTATATATTGCAGTAACAGGAAGAGATCTTAAAACCTCAGCAGAATTTTTCGAAAATGTTACTATTTGTTGGTCAATAGCAATGAATATTACTAAAGCCAGAAACAATGAAATAAATAATAATGTATTCCTTTTAGATAACCAGTTTTCAAAGAATTTCCCTGACTTATCAAATCTTCCTGTTATTTTTAAAACTAATTTTGTTATTGGAAGAATAATTTTTTTATCAATAAATTTCCATATTGATACAAAAAATAATTTAATTGATTTGAGTATCTTCTTCATCTTTTACATCCTCCTCATCATCAACGATTATTTCTTTTTTAGGTCTTAGTTCCTCCAATATCATTAATTTAAATTCATCTAAAGTTAAATTATAATGCAATTCTCCACCGATCGCAATAGATAATCTTCCTGTTTCTTCAGAAACAACAAGAGAAATACAATCTGTTTCTTCTGATATTCCTAAAGCTGCTCTATGTCTTGTACCTAATCTTTTACTAATCTTTAAACTATCACTTGTTGGGAAAACTGCTCCAGCACTAGTTATTTTATCACCTTGGATTATTAATCCACCATCATGTAATGGATTATTTGGGAAAAAAGCTGCAATAATTAAATCACTTGTTATATCACCATATATTTTTTTGGATCTTTCAATATAATCTTGTAAACTATTATCTCTTTCTATAACAATTAATGCTCCAATACGCATTTTTTTCATATATTCAACAGCATTGATAATTTCATATACTATTTTTTCACGTTCATCAACTGTTAAAACCTTATGTCTTCCTAATAGTTGACTTCTACCTAATTGCTCTAACACATTACGAATTTCAGGTTGAAAAATTATAATTAAAGCAAGTGGTGCCCATTCTATTACATAATCAAGTATAAAACTAATTGTAACTAAATCTAATAAATCACTAAATATTTTTAGAAATACAATAATTAGTATACCTTTAAATAATAAAACCATTTTTACATTTTTACGTAAGTTCTTTAAGATATAATATAATACCATCCATACTATTAATACATCTATTAATTTTCTAAATAATTCTATAATACTATCTACAGTCATTATTTCACCTATTTCTATAACTATATTTATTAAGAAAAAAGTTCATACGAACTTTTAAAATTTCCATATATCTTCATTTTGTGAATTATCATCATTTACTAATAGTTCTGAATCACTAGCACTCACATTACTTGAAGATTGCGCTGCATTATCATCAATGATAATTGGCATGTCTGTTAAAAAGTCATCATATGAAACTTTATCTTTTTCTATATCTTTTGCTTCACCAAAAATATTTTCTTTTATAATATCATTATCTATTTTATTATCTGCAAAATTGTTTTCTTCCATTGGTTCTTCTAACATAATTGGAACTTCTTCAGTTGCTTTGTTAGTTAATGGAGTATATAAATCTTCAGTTACCTCTTCTACTGGTTCTTCTAATATAGTTGGAACTTCTTCAGTTACTTCACTATTTGTTGGTGTATATAAATCTTCTGAATCAATTTGCACGTCATTTGAATCATTTAACATTGTTGGAGCTTCTTCTTCTTCAGCAATATTATTATTACTTAATGGTGCATATAAATCTTCAGTTGCCTCTTCTACATCGCTATTTTCAATAACTGAATCTGTATTTTCTACAGGTTCTTCTGGAACACTCATAGTAGAATCAATACTATCTAAATGTAAAGGAGTTAATAATTCATCAGCATTTGATTCTTCATTATCTTCCACTTTTTTATTTGCACTATTTATTGGTGCATATAAATCTTCAATTTCTTCTTCATTTTTATCATCAGGGATTAGATTTTGTGTATTTACTATAGGTGTAAATGCATCAACTGCAGTTGAATCTTCTTCAATTTCTTCAACTACTTTTTCTTTCTTATTTTGTTCTTTTATTTTGTTTTTAGGCTTTTCATCTTTTTTAGAGAAAGTACCTTTATCCGCTAAATATCCAACAATTGTCATCAAGATTATTATAGCGCCAACAATAAACCAAACAATATTTTTCATAAAATATTCCATTGGCACCCTCCTTATTCTAAATATATATTATCACTTATATAAAAATTTTTCAACCTTTTATTCGCTTAAATAATTTTCCCCTTTAAATGGTTCAGTTTTTAATAATTCTCTATAATCTTGTTGTCTTAATACTTCATATACCATAATTGCGACACTATTTGATACATTAAGCGCTCTTATATGATCAGTCATTGGAATTCTCATACAATGATCTAAATCATTTTTTAGTATTTCTTTAGGAATTCCTGTACTCTCCTTGCCAAATATCAAATAAATATTTTCTTCTTTATTTGAATAATCAAAAGAAGTATGAGGCTTTTTCCCATATCGAGTCAAATAATAATATGTTCCTTTGTTTTTTGAAACAAAATCATTCCAGTTTTCATAAACTGTATAATTACAATAATCAATATAATTAACAGCACATCTTTTTATATTCTTTTCATCTAAGCTAAAACCTAATGGTTTAATCAAATGCAATTTTGTATCAGTTCCTGCGCAAGTACGCATAATATTTCCTGTATTTTGTGGTATCTCTGGTTCAAATAATACTACATTAATCATTTATATCAATTTTATTATTTTCTAAAAATTCTTTTACATCGTCTAATTTTATATTAGCTTTTTTGGCATATAAAATATCAACTATTTTACCATTTTCAAAATACAACATATTTGGCGTAACAATATTTTTTAAATTAATTAATTCATTACCAGCATAACCAATTAATAATTCATTAATATATTCTGGTGTTAAGTTAATAGAATCAAAATATATAATATTATTATTTAAATCTTCTTCTTTAATATATTTTTTAAATTTTTTTTCAAAAGATTTTATTTCCTGATCATTGGAACTAGCTATATAAATTACAGTTGTTGGGTTATCTAATAAATAACTTGATATTGTAGGAGCTTCTATTTCAGATAATACTTCTGCAACAATAGAATTATTTTGATAATACTCTTTTAATGTCTTATACCATGATGCTAAATAAAAACATAAAAACACTACAATAATTGTCATAATAATTAATATTACATAATTCTTTTTAAGATTTTTTTCTTTTTTCATATTATCACCTTTACCCTTTAATAATTTTATCATATTTTTTTATATATTGCTATATTTTTGAAAAATAAAAGCAGTTTAAAAACTGCTATATTCATCTTTAACATCTTCAATTGTTACATCTGGTAATTCAATATTATCACTTTTTGCGATATCAGCATATTTAACTTTAAATTGTGCTAACTCTTTTACTATACTATCTGGATATATTCTTTTACTATTTTTAATTGCATTATATACATCCATAATATTTACTTCACTTCTATTTTCAAATAATGAATTTGAGAAAGCTTGTGTTAAAACTGAGAAAGCTACATCTGGATACATTGCAGCTAAACCATATACTCTTTTATATTCTGATGTGGCATCAACTATAGCTCTAACTAATTTTTCAGTTATATAACTATTATACTTAAATTTAATTCCTGTTTGTTTTTCGATTTTTGGTAAAGTTCCCATTAATATTTTAACTGTTGTATCAATATCTGGTTCAACTACTTCTATTTTATCAAATCTTCTTAAGAATGCTCTATCTTTTATTACATACACATTATATTCTTGTGTAGTAGTAGCGCCTATTACCTTAATATCCCCACGGTCTAAAGCAGGTTTTAATATATTGGCTAAATCCATAGGGCCACTTCCTGAGCCACCTATTAATGTATGAATTTCATCTATAAATAAAATAGTTTTAGTCATTTGTTTTAATTCTTTTACTAATAATGAAACTATCATTTCTTCTTTGCCATCTACTGTCATTTTTCCTAATAATGATGTAGAATTTATTTTAATTATCTTATAATTTTGTAAAGCCTCTGGAACTTGATTATTTTTAATTAAATAAGCCAATCCTTCTACAATTGCTGTCTTACCAATACCAGCATGTCCAACTAATAAAGCTGACTTTTCTGGTGTCAATAATACAATCATCATTTTTTTAATTTCTGATTCACGCGCTATTGCAGGGTTAGTAATATAATTTTTACAAGTTAGTTCTTCACCATACATACCAATAATACTATTTTCGTCTATTTTATTATTTGGTGTTGTATTTATCATTTCATCAAATGAAATTATTTCAGGTTCATTATTCATATTATCCCTCTATTCTTTAATAATACCAGCCTTTGTTAATTTATCAATTACATAATCATAATCTTTTGCCCCATCAATACGGCATAATTGTCTTTCATATTCTTTTCCATCTTTTACAATAACAGTTGTTGGAGTTCCACTAAAAGGAAAATGTGAATTTAAATAAGCATATTCTTTTTCAGTTAATTTACTTACATCTATATAATAAATATTTATTTTCTTTTCCTTTACTACTTCATTAACAGTTGTTTTAAAAGTTGCACAATGTGAACATTTTTCTGATCCTATAAATAAAACAAATTTATCTTCTTTATCAATCATTTTAATTAATTTATTATATTTAATTTCAGTATATGTTTTAGGACTAAAAAAAGTTTTATATGCTCCTATTCCTACTAATACAATTAATAATATTGTGATTATCACAATTACTATATCTTTTAAATGTTTCATACTTCTATCACCATATTAATTATATATTAATTTTAATTAAAAAAAAAGAGATTTTATATTATTTCTCCCTTTTATATAATATAGGTTGCCCTACTTCTAGATAAATAGTCGCATTTTGATTAACTATATCTTTTATTGAAGCATTTAATTTTTTAGCAACCATACCTAATGTATCATTTTCAATTGTCATATATATTTCTAAATCTTTTTGTGGTATTAATATTTCTTGATCCGGATAAATAAAATCTGTTTCATTTAAACCATTTAAATATAATAGATTTTTTAATTCAACTCCATATTCATTAGCAATACCATATAAAGTATCTCCTTTTTTTACTTTATATACCATATAACCATTACTAGTACTAGGAACTATAATTTGCATCCCAGGATATAAATTATTAGTATTGATATTTATCTTTTCTAAAAAATCAGGAGTGACATTGAAAAAGCTTGCTATTTTATTTAGATCATCACCTGGTTTAACCATATATATTTCATACATATAATCACCTCAACTTATTATATGCTTTTGTATTATTTATGTTATACTAGGTAAATTATTTACACCCATATCATCTATATTGAATATGCTATATTAGAAAATAGAAGGGGTGGAATATATGTGTAATAATAA